>JAAYID010000403.1 GCA_012744285.1 Alcaligenaceae bacterium | reverse complement strand
GGTTCGCACCATGCAGGCCTCGGCCGGACATGGTCGTCATGTTCCTGTTTAGGCAGTCAACCCATCCTTCGTTCAAATCATCTGGACCTGATATCAATAATGACTCAACAACGACACTCCTCCGGAGGAGACTCTTCATATGTGGGCTGATTTCATCGCCATGCTTGCCGTTGCCGCCCTGGCATTTTGCCTGGTGTTCATCGCCGGCCGCTTCCTGCGGCGCTCCGGGCGCCAATTACAGCGATGGGTCATGCCGGCCACCATCGGCCTTAGTGTGCTGGCCTACGCCGTATGGAATGAATACACCTGGTTCTCACGGCTGCAGAATGCCTTGCCCGAACATGTCGTCGTGGCCAGCACCGGGCAACGCAGCGCACCCTGGGCGCCCTGGACCTACATCGCACCGGTGACGGCCCGTTTTATCGCCATCGACACGCGTGCCATCGCCCGCTCTGAACAGCGCCCCGAACTGGCCAGAACAGAACTGTTTTTAATTGAACGCTGGCAACCCACCCGGGTGGTCAGTGTTGCTTTCGATTGCCAGAGACAGCTTCGCGCCGACCTTGGCAACACGGCCAGTTTGTCGGCGGACGGTACACTCAGCGGCACACAATGGCAATCTGCCGCCGAAGATACCGCCTTGCTGGGCATTGTCTGCAAGGCGTGATCATGGCGTTCAGCAGCCGGCCCCGGCTCAGAATCCTGCGGCTTTTTATCAGCCTTGGTACAGGATGCCTGCTGGCATTGGCTGCCGGTCTGTACTACGGGTATCACAAGGCCAACGACCCCGACATTCTGAATGCCCTCGTCATTGGCGGCGTACTGGCGGGGTTTGTCATTTTTGCCCTTATCGCCTGGGCCTGGCTGATTATCGATGAGCATGTCGCCCGACCGGCCTTGCGGCTCGCCGGCACCTTGCGCACCCTCAGCCATGCCAACCTGGCCAGCCTGCCCGAACCGGGAACCTCCCCCTATTTGTCTGACCTGTTGCCAGCAGCGCACGAGGTCGCGCAACAACTGCTCGACACCCGCACCGCACTCGACCAGGCGGTTGCCCGTCAAACCGCACAATTGTCGATGGAAAAGGACCGGCTTGAACGCCTGCTTTCAGACGTACCGGTTGGCTTGATGCTCTGCTCGGCCGAGCATCAGGTGGTGTTCTACAACGGCCAGATCGTCAGCCTGCTCGGGGGGCTGGATACCGGCATTGCCCCGGGGCTCAACCGGCGTGTTTTCGATTACCTGCACGCCGCGCCGATTGAACACGCCTATGCGCGGCTGAAAGAAACCAACGACCCCGATGCAGCCTCCGATATTCTGTGCTCGACACGGGCAGAAGGACGCGTACTGGCGGCCCGCATGCGATTACTGTCCAACGCGTCCACCCAGACGGTTAGCGGCGATACGACCCCTGGCTACCTGCTGACACTGCGCGATGTCACCGGTGACCTGGCGACACACAGCATTCGCCCCGACATCGACCGCCCGGGCGACTGGCCGCTATCCATGATCCGTGCGACCGACCTGGCCTTGACACTGCAGGCCACGCTACGCAACAAAGGGGTGGCCCTTTCGATACACAGCAGTGAGCTGATATTGCGCTGCGACGGGTTTCAACTGGTCGCGCTAATCACAGCATTCATCAATCGCCTGCCCCTGCCGCACGGTGATTTGCAGCTGCATATCGCCGCTCATGGCGCGGGCGCCATGCTGGAACTTAGCTGGGAAGGTCGTGCACTGACGGATGAAGAATTCGCCCGACTGTACGATATTCCGCTGGATGTCGGCCTGACTGACATGACGGTACATGGCGTACTGTCCATTCATGGTGCCCGCCTTGAACCTGATTCAACCCGCCCCCTGCGACCTGCCCTGCGGCTGTATATCCGTGAAGCAAGAATCGCCCAACGACGCCCCCCGTCCATTCCACGGGCGGTCGTCTACGACTTCAAGCTCTTGTCCAAGGCCGGCAATGCCGAAGTGTCGTGCACACCGCTCGACGAACTGACTTATGTGGTGTTCGACACGGAAACGACCGGCCTTTACCCCGGCCAAGGTGATGAAATCGTACAAATCGCCGCTGTTCGGATCATCAACGGCAAACGGGTTCACAGTGAAGTCTTTGACACCCTGGTCAACCCCGAGCGCCCCATACCGGCAAACAGCACCAAAGTACACGGCATTACCGACGACATGGTTCAGGATGCCCCCGACCCGCCCCATGCCATCCAGCGTTTTCACAAATTTGCCGAAGGTGCCGTACTGGTTGCCCATAACGCCCCTTTCGACATGGCCTTCCTGAAAAAGCACGAAGCGCGGGCAAACTGCAGGTTCGACCACCCGATTCTGGATACGGTTTTGTTATCGGCAGTACTTTACGGTGAGGCCGAAAGCCACAGCCTGGATGCCCTGGCCCACCGGCTGGGCATCACCATACCTGAAGAAGCCCGTCACACGGCCATCGGTGATGCCATTGCCACTGCCGATGCCTTGCTGAAAATCATTCCTGCCCTGAAAGCACGGCAACTGGATACGTTCGGTGCGGTGTTGTCGGAAGTCCGACAACACCGGCAACTGCTGAAAGATCTGAATACGTGAACACGTATCCCGTCATTGTCGTCACCAAAGCCAAAAATGCATCCGGGCCCATGAAGGGCCCGGAAAGCACAACACGTCAGACGACTTATTTGGTCAGCATGTCAGCGACGATCTGGCCCGAACCGCCCCCAAGGCCAGGCCCGGGGTGAGTCGATGCACCGATGTGGTAAACGT
>JAAYID010000402.1 GCA_012744285.1 Alcaligenaceae bacterium | reverse complement strand
CCAGGCCTGCCCCGGCCCTCTGGTTGTTGACATCTGCGGCTCTCCGAAAAGACGTAAAACCGATACGATGCCCGAAGGCAGTAGCGCCAACAAGAATGGGATAAATGGAGCGCGTACGGGTCAAGTCCTGAAGCCGTCTCAAGCCGCTGCATTGCTGGGCACACTGAACCAGGCGCGCGAACAACTCATTATGCGGCGCTTTGAGCCCGGACAAGGACACACGGCCACCCCCGACACAACCCGCCTGAAGCAGGGTCTGGACGATACGGAAGCCCTGTGCCTGGCCGCTGCGACAGAACCTGACTGGTCGGTCGCAGCAATAGTCGCAACCACGCCCGTCACTGCTCTAAAGACCCAGACACTACGACCTTGATCGCAGCCCACTGATAAATCGTCCAAACAGACCGCTTCTCTTCTTAACAGCCCAGACACCATGACCTTGACCGCAGCTTCTAAACGCCCCGACACTGCTCCGCCTCGACCGCATCAGGGTCTGCGCGGCCTGCTCGCCGTTCTGGCCGTGTCAAGCCTGACCGCTTGTGCGGACATGGCCCTGGACCGGGCGCCTGTCTCGGCACATACCCCCTGGCAACCCGATGCCGACCGTATTAAAACTGGAACACCTGCAGATACCCCCCCTGCCCCGGGCTTTAGCATTCCGGCCGTCCCTGAACTTGGAAAAGTTCCTCAAACCGCAGGCATTGACCCCGAAAAACCGTTATCACTGCCTGAATTGATCGACATTGCCCAACGCGAACATCCAGACACGCGACTGGCCTGGAACCGCGCACGTGAAGCCGCGCTGGCCGTCGGCATGGTCGAAGCCACTTTTTTACCGATGCTGTCGGCCAGCGTGATCGGGGGCTACCAGCGCACCCGCCACCCCCTGCCCAATAACATCGCAGGCGTCTCGGCCATCAAGACCGAACTCAGTGGAGTTGTACCTGCCCTGTCGCTGGGCTGGTTGCTCTTTGACTTTGGGCAACGCGCTGCCTTGCGTGATGCCGCCGCCGAACTGTCATTCGCCCAGAATGTCCTGTTCAATGCCACGCACCAGAAAATCATCCGTGACGTGACCGACCAGTATTACCAATACAACACGGCACGCATGCGAACCCTACTGGCCAAGGACACACTGAACAACCAGTTGCAGGTCGAAAAGGCCGTACTCGAACGACAAAAAGCCGGGGTCGCAACGGTTATCGAACTTGCGCTGGCCCGTCAGGCCGTCGCACAAGCCAAACTGAAGCTGGTCGAAAGCCAGGGGCTTGAACGCAACACCCGGCTTGGCCTGCTAAGTGCGCTGGGTGTCTCGCCGACCACCCGCCTGACCGTCGCCGAACCTGAACAGCGCGCCCTGCCGGCAGCGCTCGACCCTTTGACCACTGAGGCCATCCAGAATGCCCTGAGCCGTCGGCCCGATCTGGTCGCCGGTCACGCCGCCGTCAAGGCCGCGCATGCCGGCGTAACTGCTGCTGAAGCCGACTTCTTGCCCAAAGTCTGGCTCGGTGCCATTGCCGCCCATAACCGGGTAACCTTCGATGTGGTCGGGCTACCCGGATTGAGCCAGACGGCTACATCGCGCGGCGTTCTGGTAGGCGTCACCCTGCCCCTGTTCGATGGCGGGCTGCGCAGCGCACGCGTGCAAGAAGCCAAAATGCGCGCCGAAAACGCGCAGACCACCCTTGCAAACCAGCAAAAAACGGCAGTACGAGAAATCGTAGCGGCTGAAACACTGCTGCAAACCACATTAGAAAGCGCCCAGGCCGCGAATGAACTCGTCGCCACTGCCGGCACCGCATACTCTGCCGCCATGGCCGCCTACCAGGAAGGCGTCGGAACCGTGACCGTAGCCATTGAAACGGCATCACAACTGATGACCGCGAAGCAAGCCTATACCGACGCCTGGAACGCCTCGCGGGTGGCCGCGGCGAACCTGGCGTTTGTCATGGGGGAGATGACGGTGCCGAAGGGGGACTGGTTACGTTGAAACACAGACGTCATACTCACGCAGCAACATACGTGCCGCCTCGTTGGCTGGCGCGTCTGCATAGACGGGCAATACCAAACGCTTCGCTGTCGCTTGAATCGCGCGCAACAGCTCGAAGTTGCCCACACCGTCCAGAAGTTCGTGCACCAATGGCCCTGTCAAACGCACATAATCGACGGCCAGAACATGCAACCGGGACAGGGCTGCTGGTTCAGCGTCGAGACGTCGCAAACCAGTGCCGGCCCCAACGGACTTGACCTCTGCACAAAGCCGCACAATGCTGTCTGTATGCGCCACGAGGCCAAAAGCATCCACCTCAAACACCAAATGACGCGCGATCTCGGGCTGCTGCCCCAGCACATCAAGGCGAGCACGCAACGCGGGCCAAAACCGCGCCTGCTGCAACGAGGCAACCGACACACGCACCACCACATCCCGCTGGTTTTCTGCCACCCACTGCGTCGCTAACTCAATGGCACGCAAATCACATTCGACAGACATATTCAGGCGAACAGCAATCGGCATAAACAACGAGCCCGGCAGCACATCACCGTCATTGAGAAGTTGTAAAGATGCATCGCTACGAGTGACGGACGTTGCCCCTTCATAAGTGCGATCAGTCACTTCAAGCGTCAGGCCCTGCGTATCAAGAGCATGACGCAACAAATGCCGCCACTGCCCCTCACCCGCACCAATGCGCAACACGGCCTCGCCCGCCTGCGGCGAATATTCCACATCGGCGTGGCCGGCACTTTCTGCACGAATCAGCCCGTGATCCAACAGACTCATGACTTCGCCCGGGCTTTGTCCCAACTCATAGTCTGTCAACGAAAACGCCCAACGGGACAACCCGCCATCGGGCAACTCAAGACGCAAATTACGTATTTTTCGACAAATATCTTGTGCCACACGCATGGCATTCGGACCCGCGAGCCCTGGCATCAAAATCACAAAATCTGAGCCATTGAGCCGAGCCACCTGCGACTCAATCCCCGCACTTGAAGACAAGCGTTTCATTTCAGCCGCGCACTCGCGTAACCAGGCGTCAACGTCCTGACGATTATGTGCTTCATTGATACTGGCCAGATCACGGATGCGCAATAACATGACATGACCACCGGGCTGCTGCGCGTCTTGCAACACACGCACCAGTTCATTCATGATGTATTTACGATTGGCCAAACCGGTTACCGCATCTTGATGCAACTCAAGATTCAATGATTCGATACGGGCATCAAGTTCATGCACATTGGCCTTAACACGCTGATGCACGTGACTGATTTCGCTAACCAAGGACGCCAGCTCTTGCACGGGTGCCTGGCCGGAAACCGGCATCGGCCCGCCCTCGGCAATCGCCCTGACTTGCTGCGCCACCTGTTCATTCAAGGCTCGCCGCAGCCAGCGCATCAGCATAACCACCAACAATGCCCACAACGCGCCCGCAACCACCACCAAAACCAGTTGACGCACACTGCTATCCCACAATGACGCGTAGGCATAACTGTTGTCGCCCACCACCGTCAGACGCCCAACCTGCTTCCAGCCATCAGACACATCTCGCATCGCTGTCGGGGTAGACAACGGCAACACCCGCGTAAACCAGCCCGGCACAATACCCTGGCCTGCCGACGAATCACGCACACGCTCAAAGGTCACCGCACCATCGGCTTCGGCAAACTGAACCGCCTGAAACCGGCCCGTATCAAAGAGCGCCATCAGCAACAACTCGCGGATTACCGGATCTTGATTACCGGGTTGTGACAACGTGATGGCCTGCGCCGATGCGGCATTTTCACTTTCCGACTGAACTTGCGCACTTAAATACGACCGCGCCGAACCCACGCTGAACGCCAGCGTACCCGCCATAATGACAATAATCGCTACGGTAACGCTAAGCAAAAGCTGTTTAAGCAAAGACATGATCTATTCGTACGCCATTGAACAAGCATCTACCCCAAGACTAGGGTTCGATACCTTCTTGTTTCATTCGATTCAGCAGACCTTGCCAACGGCTGAT
>JAAYID010000034.1 GCA_012744285.1 Alcaligenaceae bacterium | reverse complement strand
GGACACCACAGATCCAGGTGTCCGGGGTCGTGAGCACGACGCGTAATGGGAACAGATAATGTCTGCCAGAAAATATGCTGGCAGACATTATCGCGCCTGAAGGCTAAAGGAATAATTTTTGCAACAGATGAATCAACTGGTCGTGTTCATCTGCGCTAAGTGACGCGGGCCTTTCAAGGTTGGCCACGCTGCTTCTGGTTTTTTCGTACAGTGCCTGGCCTTGCGGCGTCAGCGCTACGATGTGCGAGCGTTTGTCGCGTGGGTTGCGTTGACGCTCCAGCAGGCCGTTTTCCTGCATCCGGTCGAGCAGCGTCGCCAGGTTGGGAGGGGAAACGTTGATCGTTTCCCCGATACGTTTCTGGTTGATTTGCAGATTTTCGGCGACCAGAGCCAGTACCGTGAACTCAACCGGTTTAAGCTTGTACTTGGCCAACAACCGCTTGATTGGAGGGGCAACTTTCAGGTAAGCCTGCAAGCAGTTGTACCCCAACAGACTCAGCAAGAATGTCTGGTCTATCGGGGGTGATGCCAAAGAGGTTGAGTGACCGGTCATTGCACGTTCAGATCGCCCCGGAAGTCTTGAAGACCCTGGGTTTGTGCGCGAGCAAGACAAGTTTCAACCACACCGGCCAACTGCAAGGTTTCCGGCAAAATATACGTGAAATAGTAGTCAGCCGTGTGACGTTTGGCGTCATAGAACGTCGGGTCGTTGTTACGTAACGCGGTGGCGGTTTGAGAGGCTTTCAGCCACAGCCAGGACAAAATGCAATGTCCCGTCAGTCGCATCATTTCCGAAGCAACATGGTAGGGCAAAACCGGATGTTCCAGCGAAGCCTGGCCGACACGTTCTGTCAGATCGCGCAACGTTGCGGTCAGCTTTTGCACCGCCGTGACGGCCACCGAAACGGCCTTGTCGGTATTGGCGGCCAAAGTGGCGTCAATGGTGTCAAGCAGTTGGCCCAGACGGTGGCCTTTGTCGGCCAGGATTTTGCGCATCAACAGGTCGATGGCCTGAATTTCGTTGGTGCCTTCGTAAATCATGGTGATACGGACATCGCGCATGTATTGCTCAATACCGGTTTCGCAGACATAGCCATGTCCACCGTAAATTTGTACGGCGTTGCTGGCCCCAGCAAACCCCTGATCGGTCATGACGGCTTTGATGATGGGGGTCAGCAAGGCCAGTTGCTCATCCATTTCTTTGCGTTGGGCTGGATCGGGATGGTGTTCGGCGCCATCGAGCAGCAGGGCGCTGTAGTAGGTCAGCATGCGTCCGCCTTCCACCCAGGCGCGTTGGCTCATCAGCAGGCGTTGTATGGCCGGGTGCATCACAATCGGGTCGGCCGGTTCGTTTTTTCGGCTTTCCGGGCGATTGACGGCTCGTGACTGAATGCGTTCATTGGCGTAGGCCAATGAGTTCTGGTAGGCGGTTTCGGCAATGCCAACACCACCAATGCCAACTTGCAAGCGGGCCGAATTCATCATAACGAACATGGCGGCAAGGCCACGGTGGGGTTCACCCACAAGCCAGCCCGTGGCATCGTCAAATTGCATGGTGCAGGTCGGGCTGCCATGGATACCCATTTTGTGTTCCAGGCCGGTGCAGATCAGACTGTTACGTTGCCCGGCGCGTTCGCCCTCCGGGAAAATTTTGGGCACGACAAATAGCGAAATGCCTTTGCTTCCGGCCGGCGCGTCGGGCAAACGTGCCAACACCAGGTGGACAATGTTTTCGGTGATGTCCTGGTCACCCCCGGAAATAAAGATTTTGGTACCTGTGATGCGATAGCTGCCATCATCATTCGGGATGGCTTTGGTGCGCAGCAGCCCAAGGTCACTGCCGGCATGGGGTTCGGTCAGGCACATGGTGGCCAGCCATTCTCCGCTGACAATTTTCGGCAGATAGGTTCGCTTGATGTCATCGGTGGCGTAACGGTGAATGCATGAATAGGCGCCATGCAGCAAGCCGGGGAACATGGTCCAGGCCAGGTTGGTGGCGTTCAGCATTTCGTACAACACACTGTTCAGCGTATGCGGCAGACCTTGTCCGCCATATTCCGGGTCGCAGGCCAGTGCAGGCCAGCCGGCCTCACAGAACTGGTGATACGCACTGGCAAAACCTGCGGGTGTCTTGACCTGACCATTTTCAAGACGACAACCCTCGGCATCGCCAACAGCGTTCAGGGGGAACAGGATTTCGCTGGCGTAACGGCCAGCCTCTTCAATGACCTGTTGCATCAGGTCCTGGTCAATTTCCGCAAACTCAGGGTAGTGCTGAAGCACGCTGGCGGCCTGGAACATGTCGGCCAGTACGAACTGGATATCTTTAAGGGGGGGACGGTAGGCAAACATGGTGATCAGCTCCGTTGGACTTTGTTCTTCTTCTGGTCGAGGAATTCGGCCAGAAGACGCTGGGTGGCGGGGTCAGTCTGTGCAACTGCCGCCATAAGTGATTCGGTGGCCAGGCCATCCTGGATGCTTTGGTCAGCAATGCGCGGCAGCATGTGCATGACCCCGTAGTTGGTCATTTCGGCATTGGTGGCAATGCCTTGAGCCAGTTCCATGGCTTTTTTCAGGCCTTCACCAGGTTCTGTCAGGTAGGTTGAAATGCCCACTTGCTGGCCTTCTTCGGCATTAAGTACCCTGCCGGTCAGCATCAGGTCGGACATGCGGTTCACACCAATCAGGCGCGAAATGCGCACTGAACCGCCGCCGCCGACATACAGCCCGCGTTTGCCTTCGGGCAGGGCATAAAAGGCGCTTGTTTCGGCGACCCGGATATGCGCTGATGAGGCCAGTTCCAGACCGCCCCCGACAACGGCGCCATGCAAGACCGCAATGACCGGTGCCCGACCAAACTGGATTTTTTCAAAGGCTTCGTGCCAGGCCCGGGAGTGCATGACGGCCTGAGGAACGCTCTGTTCACGGGCTTCGGACAAGTCGAGGCCGGCGCAAAAAGCTTCGCCGTCACCATTCAGAATGATGGCTTTGACTGACTCTGGCATGGTGCCAAAGCAATGGTTCAGTTCGGCGACCAGATCAAGGTTGATGGCATTGCGTTTTTTGGCGCGGGTGAGGGTGACCAATGCGATGGCATCAATGTATTTGACGGCAATCAGTTGGTACGAACGGGCTTCGGTAGTTTGGGTGGACATGTTCAGAAAACTCACAAGAAACAGGGTGTAGATTCAAATTATTTATAAATCATAATATTTATCTTTTATAAATAATATAGGGTGAACCCTTATTTGACCCACTTGCTTTTTTCTTGTCCGTGCAATTCAATAGAGCGGTCTAATTAAGCTCTTGGGCTTCAAGGCAAGGAATGCGCCGCTTGCTGTTCCGGTTGGTCCGGTTTTTGCGTCATCGTTTGCTGGTTCTGCCTGTTGTGGTGTTCGTAAGCGGTGGGTTGCTGACGTACGCCTCTTGGGCGGCGTTTGATCGCCTGGCGCAATCTGAAGTCCAGCACGCATTTTCGTTGCGCGCCGATCAGACCATTGATCGTTTTCAACGCCGTTTTTCAAGCTATCAAGATACGCTGGATGCCATCCGGGCGTTATTTGTGGCGTCCGATCATGTTGACCATGAAGAATTCATTGATTTTGTCGGCACATTGAGCTTCGATACCCGTTCCCCAGGTGTGGTGGCGCTGGGGTATATCGAATTGTTTGAGGGCGGTCAGCAGGCCCCGATTATTTACATCTATCCGGAAAACGCTCGTAATGTGTCTATCCTCGGTCTGGATTCTTTCAAGGATCCAGTGCGCAAGAGCGCTATGTCCGAGGCAACCCAAACCAATAAACCGGTACTCAGCAACCCGGTTTTATTGTTCCAGAATGATCCCGGCATCATTAGCGGGGTCCCACCCAATCAACCGCTGGGGTACTTGCTGTATCTGCCGGTAAATGCGGCAGGTTCCGGTAAATTGTCCCATGTGACTGGTTGGGTTTACATGGCATTCCGGCTCGATGAGGCATTGGCGGCCATGTTCGACGGTGAAACCGTTGTGCTTGATTATGAAATCTTTGATACGACCAATCCTGCCGATGTTCGCCCGGTTTTTCAGTCCAGCATTGCGCCTGATGCACGCCCGCACGGCTTTTCACCTCGGGTGGCTGAACGTACGGTAAGTATGTTGGGTCGAAGCTGGCATGTCCGGGTGTTCTCTACCTGGCAATTCCAGCAGGCCTTCGAACCGCCTACGGGTGGCTGGATTGTGGTGCTCGGTGTTATTGTCAGTACGTTTCTGGCGTTGCTGTCCTGGTTGTTTCTTGATCGTACCCGGGGTTTGCGCCTGATTCGTCGAATGAATCACCAGTTGCGCAACAGCGAACAGCGCTGGAAATATGCACTTGAGGGGGCTGGTGACGGGGTCTGGGATTACGATTTGCGGCAAGGCAAGATCCATGTTTCGGCACGCTGGAAGCAGATGTTGGGGTACGAGCCCACAGATTTGCCCGATAGCCGTGACAGTTGGTCAGATATGATTCATCCGGAAGATTACCCGGTCATTGAAAAAACGCTGGCGGGTTATATCAGGGGCGATCTGGCCGACTATGCCGTGGAATATCGCATGCACTGCAAAGATGGTTCCTGGAAGTGGGTTTTGGCCAGGGGTATGGTGGTTGAGCGCAGTACATCGGGTGTTGCCGTGCGTATGGTGGGTACCACCACCGATATTTCACGGATGAAAGCATCCGAAGAATTGATCTGGCGACAGGCCAATTTTGATGCCCTGACGGGTATTCCGAACCGGCGCATGTTTTTTGAGCGTTTGCAGATGGAAATCCAGCGGGTTCAGCGCTACGGGGGGGCCTTTGCCTTATTGTTCATCGACCTTGACGAGTTCAAGGAAGTCAATGATCAGCGCGGTCACAATATCGGGGATGAAGTGCTCAAGAGCATTACTGACCGGTTGTTGGGGCTGGTGCGCAGTACCGACCTGGTCGCGCGACTGGGCGGCGACGAGTTCACCATCATCATGAATCAGGTGAGTTCTGATGCCGACCTTGAAATCATCGTCCAGAAAATACTGGCTGCGGTCCAAAGCCCGATTCAACTTGACGGGTTTACGGCGTCGGTGTCAGCCAGTATTGGTGTTGTTACGTGCCCGGGTGATGGCTTCAATGCGGACGAACTGTTGAACAAATCAGATCGTGCGATGTACGTCGCCAAAGCGAAAGGCAAGAATCAGTGGCAGCGCTATCAGAGTAGTTGACCGTTACATGCTTTTTTGTAACTTTATGTTTGATGATACCCGCTTGTCATCACGGGTTGGGGTTGTTCATCGGGCGTCGTGGAATCAGGGCCAACAGCATTTTTACGATGTACAGCACAATGATCGCGCCCACAATATCGCCCGTGATCATGGCGACCAGACTTTTAAGCGAGACCGGTGCCGTATCGTTCAGCCAGAACCAGAAATGGTGAAGGCCGCTGCTGGTGATGCCGAAAGCAACACAGCACACCAGCAAACGTTGCGGCGACAGGTTGATCAGTGATTCAGCCAGACCAAAATGGTGCCGTGCTGAAAGATAGACCAGATACGGTGCCATGGCAGATACGAAACTCAAGCCGGCGGAGTAAACCCATTGATCTGGAAAAAAATACTTGGTTGTGATGAACAACGTGGCCAGACCTATGCCGATGACACCCCACACACCAAACAGCAATGTACATAACAGACGGATGCCTGCGGGCAAAAATATCCAATTAACGCCGGGAAATTCCTGCAGTTCGGTAAATGCCATTTCATTCAGCGCCATGGTGCCCAGATATAACCCGACGGACATGGTAACCATGCTGACTTGTAATACTATTTGTGACATTTACCCGGTTGTCCTACAAAAAATCCACTGCTAAGATCAGAACGCGTAATTTCAGGTTTTAGTACCTTTTCAAACCCCACCACGGTTAACACCATGAAAGAAAAAACTCGTCCCGCCGACATTTACATGCGTTTCTTGCAGTTGGCCGAGTCCTTACGTGGTTTGCCCTCGCTGCCAGCCCTTGACCCACTCGAAGAGCGCATTTTGCAAATGGTGGCATTCGCGACCAAAGAAGCGGCACGTCTGTCGGTTCGCGACATGATGGCCCATTCTGAATTAGGTTCACCGGCAACTATACACAACCGGCTTAAATCCATGCGTGCCAAAGGCTGGATTATGCTGACCGATACCGAAGATTCACGTCGCAAGCAGGTGACACTGACCCAGGCAGCGTTGCTGCATTTCGACAAGTTGTCCAAGTGCCTTATGCAGGCGGCCAAAGAAAGCTAGAATCCACGGCATTGCGCAATCGGGCGCTGTTTACTGGTTTTTGTTGCGATGCCTGGACTTGTTGATTTTGTTGATAGCTATTCCTGGGCGTTGCTCTTTGGCATTTTTGTCGTGCTCAGTGGTTCGGCGTTATTGGGCAAGTTCGCCGGGGTACGTACTAAAAAAGATAATGCCGATGTCGAAGATGAACTGAAAATCGTTCTGGGTGCTTCGCTGTCGTTGTTTGGTTTGCTTGTGGGCTTTATGTTGTCGTTTTCCATGAGCGGTTACGATGCCCGCATGGTCGCCGAGGAAAACGAAGCCATTGCCATCGGCAATGCGTTTCAACGCACCACATTGCTCGACGAGCGCCATCAAAATCAGGCCAAAGTCATTCTTACCGATTACCTGAATCTGCGTATTCAGTTTTACGAAACGCTCGACGAAGACAAGCGTGAAAAAATCCGCTTTGAGTCCATCACCATGCAGGTACACATGTGGGCACTGATCAGC
>JAAYID010000401.1 GCA_012744285.1 Alcaligenaceae bacterium | reverse complement strand
GAGCACGACCTGACCGTGGTGTCTGTCTTGTCGGGCAACCGCAACTTCGAAGGCCGCATCCACCCCGAAGTGAAAATGAACTACCTGATGTCGCCGCCACTGGTAGTCGCTTACGCGCTGGCAGGCACCATGAACATTGACCTGTACAACGAACCCCTCGGCAAGGGCTCCGACGGTAACGAGGTCTACCTGAAAGACCTGTGGCCATCCACTGCCGAAGTACAGGCTGTCATTGACGCCACCATCTCAACCGACATGTTCACTGCCGGGTATGCCAACGTATTTGCCGGCGATGCCCGCTGGCAAAGCCTGCCCACACCCAAAGGGCAACTTTTCCAGTGGGACGATGGTTCCACCTATGTGCGCAAGCCCCCGTACTTTGCCGACATGCCCCGCCAGCCTGGGCCGGTCTCCGACATTGCAGGCGCCCGAGTACTGGCCCTGCTGGGCGACTCGGTCACTACCGACCACATCAGCCCGGCCGGCTCCATCGCCAAAACATCACCGGCTGCGGCCTACCTGATGGAACACGGTATTGCGCCTGCCGACTTCAACTCATACGGTTCACGTCGCGGCAATCACGAAGTGATGATTCGCGGCACCTTCGCCAACGTACGGTTGCGCAACCAACTGGCGCCGGGCACCGAGGGCGGCTTCACCCGCGACTTCACCCGGCCAGGAGCGCCAGTCACCACCATTTATAACGCGTCCACCCATTACGCCCAGGCCGGCATCCCCCTGGTGATTCTGGCCGGCAAAGAATACGGGTCAGGGTCATCACGCGATTGGGCGGCCAAAGGCACTGTTTTGCTGGGGGTACGCGCGGTGATTGCCGAATCGTATGAACGCATCCATCGCTCCAACCTGCTGGGCATGGGCGTGCTGCCCCTGCAATTCCCGGCCGGGGAGTCGGTGCAATCGCTGGGGCTGACGGGCGAAGAAATCTTTTCGATTACCGGCGTCGAAGCCTTGAATACGGGGGCCATACCTGACCGGGTCAGGGTCACGGCCGGCGCCATCAGTTTTGAGGCGGTAGTACGCATTGATACGCCCAGCGAGGCCCAGTATTACCGGCATGGCGGCATCATGCAGTATGTCCTGCGCAATTTGCTGAACCCGGCTTGAGTTAACCGTGACATTGGCGGCCGCACCGCGTCGGCCGCCGGCGCTCAACCCGTTTTTAACCCCTGGGCCCAACGGGCATACACCCGCTCAAGCACCGTCTTCAATTCGGCCGTGCGGGCTTCCAGATTGGCCAGCGTTTCTTCCACCGAGGTCACGGCAGGGTTGCCGGCCGCATGTTCGCGGCGCAAGAAACCGCCATTGCGTTCGTAATAATCGCGAACCAGATCCGGGGTCATTTCAAAATGAGACTGCATGCCAATATGCAGGTCACGCACCACAAACGCCTGATTGACACAATGTGGACCCGTGGCAATGCGGCATGCCTGCTGGGGCAGATCAAAGGTGTCACCATGCCACTGAAACGTCAGTAATGAGGTATCTGGCCCGGCCCCCCACCATTCGTGCGCAACCGGGTGGGCATCGACAACAATCGGTTGCCAGCCGATCTCTGCCCGATGGTTGCGGCGTACACAAGCCCCCAGGGCTTTGGCCAATTGCTGCGCCCCCAGACAATGACCGGCTACCGGAATATCTTGCGCGTCGGCCCGCCGGATCAGTGCCCGCTCGTGCTCAAGCCAGTCATGGTCGTCGTTGGCCCCCATCGGGCCACCCATGAAAATCAACCCGCTGAAGGCATCGGGCTGCTCGGGTATGGCGTGCCCCTTGTAAATTTCAATGAGGGTATGAGGCAAACCCAGGGCGTCAATGATGCTGGTTACCGAGCCCGGGCGGCCAATATCGGTATGCTGGAAAATCGCGACAGGTTTCATGCGTGCTGCAAAAATTGTGATTCAAGTTCGGCCGCAAACCTTAACACTTGTTCGTCGGCATAGCGACGCCCCACCACCTGAAGCCCGAAGGGCAAGCCGTGCAGGTTAACGCCCAATGGCATCGACAACGCCGGCTGTTGGGTGACGTTAAAGGGAAATGAAAAACTGTTGGCGCTGAACCAGTTTTCCGCCTGTGGCGTGGCCGGAACCGGGCTATCGAGCAGGGGCGCAACGCGTGACGTGGACGGCGTCAGTAAGACATCAATGTCATTGAATACCCTGGCCAGACGCGTGGCGTATTGCCGTAAAACAGCGCGGCTGCGCACCAGATCTTCTGCACATTGCCCGGCTCCCAGGCCAAAGACCCCTTGCAGACGCGGATCAAGCCCTGCACGCTGCGCGGATGGCCAATCAATAAACGACTCATGAATTCGCGACAGCCAGGTTTGCCACATGGCGTCGGCCAGGCCGTCTGCGCACAACGCCACCGGCTGCACCGCATAACCCGCCACTTCGAGCCGATGCACCAAAGCCCGAAATGCCGTATTAATTTCGGGGTCAACCACATCGTTGGCATCCATCTGGTCTGCCCAGCCGATGCGCAGGCACTGACCCGGCAGGGTCGCCTGCGCGCGCCCGTACAACGAGGAAGGATCCAGCCGATGCGCGCCCGATAAGGCCGGGAAGGCCCAGGCACAATCGGCCACCGACGCTGCAAGCAACCCCAGATGCGCAAACTCGGCAAACGCGCTTTGGGGCGCCAGCGGAATCGCCCCGAACGTAGGTTTGAACCCCACCACCCCGCACCATGACGCCGGGATACGAACCGAACCGCCGGCATCGCTGCCCAATGCCACATGCCCCCAGCCCGCCGCAATCTGCGCGGCAGCACCACTGCTGGAGCCCCCTGCTGAATGTTCAGGCGAACGCGGATTGCGCGTAACGCCACTGTGCGGATTGGTCGAACCGATCGTCCAGCCAAACTCGGTGGTGGTCGTTTTGCCAAACACGACACAGCCCGCCTGACGCATCAAGGCAACCGAGGGCGCATCGACTGCCGCCACCGGGTCGTCGGCTGACGTTTGCGAGCCCCGCCGCGTTGGCCAGCCCTGTACGGCGACCAGATCCTTCACGGATACCGGCACCCCGTCCAGCGGCCCCAGCGGCCGCCCGGCCCGATAGCGCGCTGCAGAGTCCTGCGCCTGCTGCAGGGCGTGATCTGCATCAAGCCAGCAAAAGGCGTTGATATCGGTCATGTCCGATTCAATTGCCGACAGCAACGCTTCCAGCACCGCTACCGGTGACAACGCGCCGGTAAGGTACGCCTGCACCTGACGCGACAGACGATCAACGCGAGGCGTCATACGTTTTGAACTCGACATTCATCAACTCGCCGTCAACACGCTCGAGACGACGAATATACTGGTTCTGCACAATATCGTGGGTTTCAGGATCAATTGAAACCGGGCCGCGCGGGCTTTCAAATGACAGGCCTTTGAATGCCTCAAGCAAGGCTTTGCCATCGGCCCCGGGACCGGCTTTTTTCAGCCCCCCGTAAATCAGTGCCATGCCGTCGTAAGCCGACACGCTCATGATGGTAGGCCGCTCTTTGGCCCCGAGCGCTTCCTGAAACTGCTGGATATACGCCCGATTCAGCTCAGACGGGTGTTGCATGGAATACGGGTACACCGTGGTCGCCCCTAGGCCATTGTCACCAATTACGTCAAGAATAGACTCATACACAATGTCACCGGTACCGATCAGCTTGATACCGGCTTGATCCAGCCCTTTGATCTTGAAGTCCTTGAACAAGGCCGGCGCCACATTACCCGCATTGACAAAGGCAAACAGCACATCGGGTTTCGCATCTTTCACGCGCTGCAGATAAGGTGCAAAATCAACCGTCATCAAGGGCACACGAACGTTGCCGATAATTTCGCCACCGGCTTGCTCATACGCCTGCTTGAAGGCCTTTTCAGCATCGTGACCGGGCGCATAATCGGCCACGATCATGTAGGCTTTCTTGTGTCCTTGCTCAAGCGCCCATTGGGCAATCGGGGGCACCATGGTGTCGTAGCCGAACGAGGTGCGCACCATGTAGGGCGAACGCGATGTCAGCTGGGCCGAGGCGGCATTCATGACCACCATCGGCACCCTGGCCTGGGTCGCCAGAGGGGCAACCGCCATGGCATTGGGCGTAAAACCGAACCCGGCCAGAATCGACACCTTATCCTGTACGATCAATTCCTGGGCCAGACGTTTGGCCACTTCGGGCGCAGGGCCGCCCACATCTTTGTAAATCACCTCAACGCGACGACCATCCACGCTATCGCCATGCTGCTTTTGCCAGGCTTCGATGCCGGCTTTCATCTGCCGCCCGAATTCGGCAAACGGCCCGGTCATTTCGACGACCATGCCGATTTTCACAACCTCTTGTGCCGACACACTGCCGACGACCAGACTGCCTGCCAGTGCCGCGCTGCAAAGCCCCGAGGTGAACCAGTTTTTCATAATGCTTCCTTTTATTTTCAAATCAGGCCAACGACATTACCAGGCCAGTAGCCGGCGCTTGCCATGGCCTTACGGTCGGCCCCAACAGGAGCACTGCAAGTCTTGCCCTGGCGGCCAGCCCCAGCCTAAAACATGTCGAAATACTCCCGATGCTCCCACTCGGTCACTTCCAGATTGAAACGGGCGATTTCCGCTTCCTTGATAAAGCAGTAGTAATCGACAAAATCCTG
>JAAYID010000400.1 GCA_012744285.1 Alcaligenaceae bacterium | reverse complement strand
ATGAACAGGGCAGACAAGATCGACATGGCATCGGTACGAACCAGATCAAGAAGACCGGACAACGCGCTGGGCAAGCCTGCAACGATACCCGCGAAGATCAAGATGGAAATACCATTGCCCAGACCCCGTTCGGTGATCTGTTCACCCAGCCACATGACGAACATGGTACCGGTAACCAGCGTGACGACCGCCGTAAAGCGGAACAGCATGCCAGGATCGATGACCAGACCCGGTTGCGATTCGAGCGCAACCGCAATACCTACAGCCTGCACCAAGGCAAGAACCACGGTGCCATAGCGCGTGTATTGCGTAATTTTGCGACGACCCGCCTCACCCTCTTTCTTGATGGCTTCCAGCGCGGGCACTACCGAAGACATCAGCTGCATGATGATCGATGCAGAAATGTACGGCATGATGCCCAGTGCAAGCACCGAGAAACGTTCGAGGGCGCCACCCGAGAACATATTGAACAAGCCTAATATGCCGCCCGAGTTGGACTGGAACATGTCGGCCAACGCGTCGGGGTTGATACCCGGTACGGGTACATGCGTACCCAACCGGTAAACCACCAGGGCGAGCAGCAGGAAAACGAGACGACGTTTTAGGTCGCCATAGCGTGGACCTGCTTTACTCTGTGCCTGAGCTTTAGCCACCCGTTACCCCTTATTCAGCCAGCGAACCGCCAGCTGCTTCGATTGCAGCGCGAGCGCCAGCCGTTGCCGAAACGCCTTTCAGTGTGACTTTGCGGGACAATTCGCCCGACTTGATGACCTTGACGTAACGAACGCCTTGGCCAATCACACCGGCTTGCTTCAGAACCTGAACATCGATTTCGTCGACGGGCAGGAGCTGAATTTCGGACAAGCGGACTTCGGCACGCAGATGACGGCCCAGGGGCGTGAACCCACGCTTGGGCAGACGGCGATACAGAGGCATTTGACCGCCTTCGAAGCCGACTTTGTGGAAGCCGCCCGAACGCGATTTTTGACCTTTGTGACCGCGGCCACCTGTTTTGCCCAGGCCCGAGCCAATGCCACGACCAACGCGACGTTTGGCATGCTTGCTACCAGGAGCAGGTTGCAACGTATTCAATTGAGTTTCTGACATCTCGATTCCTTTCAGGCTTCCGAGACAGTCACGAGGTAATCCACTTTACGGATCATCCCACGGACCTCGGGGGTGTCGACCAACACGCTGGTGCTGTTGACACGACGCAGGCCCAGACCACGAATGGTGTCGCGGTGGGACTGCTTGGTGCCGATGACCGAGCGCACGAGCGTTACTTTGATTTGTTTCTGTGTCGTCATGACTTACCCCAGAATTTCTTCAACCGTCTTGCCGCGCTTGGCAGCAATATCGGAAGGTGTCGAGCAGGCGGCCAGACCGTTCAACGTGGCGCGAACCAGGTTGTAAGGATTGCTGGAGCCGAGGCTCTTGGCCACAACGTTACGGACACCCATCACTTCGAAAATAGCGCGCATCGGGCCGCCGGCAATAACACCGGTACCTTCGGCGGCTGGCGAGATGAGAACGGTAGACGCACCGTGCTTGCCCACAACCGTGTGGTGCAATGTACCGTTTTTAAGCGGCACTTTGCTCAGGCCCCGACGGGCCTGTTCCATTGCTTTCTGAACGGCAACCGGTACTTCACGGGCTTTACCTTTGCCCATGCCGAT
>JAAYID010000399.1 GCA_012744285.1 Alcaligenaceae bacterium | reverse complement strand
GTTGAACCAGTCGGCGTAGTACTTGTTCTCGAGAATGGTGTTGACGCCCGACAGGCTGCGCTTGATGGCGGCCGGTACCTTGGGGTTGACCATGTAGCAGTACCAGGCCACCACCAGGCCAGCGACCATCAGCCAGAACGGAACCGTGACAAAGCCATGCAAGGCGTAAGCGACCCAACCATGCCAGTGCGAGGCCAGCTCGGCCATGGCCGGATGCTCGGGCAGCACAGTGATGACACCCTGGAAGAAACTGCCGAACAGCAATGGGTCAATGACGAGGATACCGGCGATGACGGACGGAATAGCCAGCAGCACCAGAGGCAACGTCACCACCCACGGCGATTCGTGCGGCGTACCAAGGTGATGGCCGTGATCATCGTGGCCGTGCGCGGCATGACCATGCCCTTCAGTATCGAAACGGGGCTTGCCATGGAACACGAGGAAATACACGCGGAACGAGTACAGCGAAGTAACGAATACGCCAATCAGGGTGGAGTAGTAGGCAAACGTTGCCCCCCATACATTGGCAGCACCGGCCGCTTCAATGATATGTTCTTTCGAATAGAACCCCGAGAAGAATGGCGTACCGACCAAGGCCAGGGTACCGATCAGAAACGTGATCCAGGTGACGGGCATGTACTTGCGCAAGCCCCCCATATTGCGGATGTCCTGGTCATGATGCATACCGATAATGACGGAACCTGCGCCCAGGAACAGCAAGGCCTTGAAGAACGCGTGCGTCATGAGGTGGAAAATTGCCACCGAGTACGCCGATGCCCCCAGGGCAACTGTCATGTAGCCCAGCTGTGACAGTGTGGAGTACGCCACCACACGCTTGATGTCAGTCTGGATGATGCCCAGAATACCCAGGAACAAGGCGCCGATCGAACCAATAACGATGATGAACGACAGCGCGGTCGACGACAGTTCGAACACCGGTGAAAAACGCGCAACCATAAAGATACCGGCAGTCACCATGGTGGCGGCGTGAATCAGTGCGGAAATCGGGGTGGGGCCTTCCATCGAGTCGGGCAGCCAGGCATGCAGGGGCACCTGCGCCGATTTACCCATGGCACCAATGAACAGACAGATACATGCGACTGTCAGCAACTGCCAGTCGGTACCCGGGAATACCGTGGTCGACAACTCACCGGTTTTGGCGAACACCTCGCCATAGTGCATGCTGCCGGTATAGGCGAACAGCAGCCCAATGCCCAGAATGAAACCGAAGTCACCCACACGGTTGACGAGAAAGGCCTTCATGTTCGCGAAAATGGCTGTGGGCTTGGTGTACCAGAAGCCAATCAGCAGGTACGACACCAGGCCTACCGCTTCCCAACCGAAGAACAGCTGAAGCATGTTGTTGGACATGACCAGCATCAACATCGAGAACGTGAACAGCGAAATATAGGAAAAGAAACGCTGATAGCCGGGGTCATCGGCCATGTAGCCAATAGTGTAGATGTGGACCATCAGGGAAACCGAGGTCACCACCACCATCATGAGTGCCGACAGGCTGTCGATAAGGAAACCGATTTCAATATCGACGCTACCAATGGCGTTCCAGGTATACACCGTACCATCGAACGTCTGGCCATCAAGTACCTGGAACAAAACAATGACCGAGCCGATGAAGGACACCAGCACACCCAGGATGGTAATGAAGTGCGCACCGCTGCGACCGACCTGACGGCCCAGAAACCCGGTACCGAACAAGCCCGAGATCAATGCACCGGCCAACGGCGCCAGAGCAATGAGAAGATATAAATTGGTTGAACTCATAATTGGCTATCCATCAACCGTTAAGGTGATCCAGTTCTTCGACATTGATGGTATTGAGGTTACGGAACAGCAACACCAGAATGGCCAGACCAATCGCCGCTTCAGCTGCGGCAACGGTCAGGATGAAGAACACGAAAACCTGCCCGGAAGCTTCACCGAACCAGGTAGAAAACGCCACAAAATTGATATTGGCCGACAACAGGATCAGCTCGATGGACATGAGCAGGATCAGCAGATTGCGACGGTTCACGAAGAAGCCGAAAACACCAATACAAAAAAGGATGGCAGCCAGAATAAGATAATGCGCAAGCGTAATCGTCATTGGGTAGACTCCTTGGACGGTGCTTCAGTTTGCGAAGGCACACTGACCAGACGCACGCGATCTTTGGCGCGCACTTTGACCTGTTCGGACGGGTTGTTGTATTTGACATCGCGACGCTTGCGCAGTGTCAGGGCGATGGCAGCCACCATGCCCACCAGCAGAATGACGGCCCCGATCTCTACGGCAAAAACGTAATCGGTATACATCAGTTCGCCAAGTGCGCGGGTGTTGTTGTAGTCGGGGCCCTGCTCGGCAGGCGCACCGGCATCAAACCATGTACGCCCGAGTACGAAGGCCATTTCCAGCACCATGATCAGCCCCACCAGCAACCCGGCAGGCAAATAGGCCTTGAACCCCTTGCGCAAACTTTCCGAGCGAACATCAAGCATCATGACGACGAACAGGAACAGCACCATCACGGCGCCGACATACACAAGAACCAGCAGCAACCCCAGGAATTCCGCACCAATGAGAATCCAGAGCATGGCCGCCGTGAAAAACGCCAGAATAAGATTGAGAACAGCCGTAATGGGGTTGGGCGCCGTAATGACACGGAACGCTGCAACCACCAGCACTATGGCCAGCAGATAAAACAGGACAGTAGAAAATGTCATGGTCTTGAGGCCCTGGTGTTAACGGTAAGGCGCATCGGCGGCGCGACGGGCAGCAATTTCGGGCTCATAGCGGTCACCCACGGCAAGCAGCATGTCTTTGGTGAAGTACAGATCGCCGCGCTTTTCACCGTGATACTCGTGAATATGCGTTTCGACAATCGAATCGACCGGACAGCTTTCTTCACAGAACCCGCAAAAAATGCATTTAGTCAGGTCGATGTCATAACGTGTTGTGCGACGGGAACCATCGGCACGCTGCTCTGATTCGATGGTGATGGCCATGGCCGGACAAACGGCTTCGCACAACTTGCAGGCAATGCAACGCTCTTCGCCATTGGGGTAGCGTCGCAAGGCATGCAGACCACGGAATCGTGGTGAGGCCGGCGTCTTTTCTTCCGGGTAGCGCAAGGTCACCTTGCGCTTGAAGAAATACTTGCCCGTCAGGCGCATGCCCTTGAGCATCTCCGAGAGCAGCAAACTGCCGAAAAAATCTTTAATCGCTTCCATAATTAACCCCTGCCATCCCTTATTGCCAGATATTCCATGGCGTTTGCATCCAGATCGCAACGATCAGCAACCAGATACCGGTAAGTGGAATGAAAATTTTCCAGCCCAGACGCATGATCTGGTCGTAGCGATAACGCGGGAAAGTGGCGCGGAACCAGATAAACAACGACACCACGCAGAACGTCTTGATGCCCAGCCACAGCCAGCCCGGAACCCAGGTGAACGGGGCAATGTCGACAGGAGGCAACCAGCCGCCGAGGAACATGATGGAGGCCATCGCCGACAGCAGAATCATGTTGGCGTATTCGCCCAGAAAGAACAGGGCAAAAGCAGTACTGGAGTATTCGACCATGTGACCGGCCACAATTTCCGACTCGCCTTCCACCACGTCAAACGGATGGCGATTGGTTTCCGCCACGCAAGACACGACATAAATGACGAATAACGGCAACAAAGGCAGCCAGTTCCAGGACAGGAAATTCAGACCGGTATCGGCGAACACGCCACGGTCTTGCCCCCAGACAATTTCGCTGACATTCAGCGAGCCCGATACCAGCAGCACGGTGATCATGACGAAACCGATCGCCAGTTCGTAGGACACCATTTGAGCGGCCGCGCGCATCGCGCCCAGAAAGGCATACTTCGAGTTCGAGGCCCAACCGGCCACGATCACGCCATATACCCCAACCGAGGTAATTGCCATCAGGTAGAGCAGACCGGCATTGACGTTCGACAGCACCAGGTCGGGGCCAAACGGAACAATGGCCCAAGCCGCCAACGCCGGCATCAGCGTCACCACAGGCGCCAGGATGAACAACACCTTGTTGGCCTGACCGGGCACCACCAGCTCTTTGGTCAGCAATTTGAAAACATCGGCAAAGGGTTGCAGCAGCCCCCGGTAACCGACCTTGGTGGGCCCCAGGCGCACGTGCATCGCGCCGATCATCTTGCGCTCCCAGTACGTCAGGTAAGCCACGCACAAAATAACAGGTACGGCAATAATGATGATTTTTACCAGCGTCCAGACCACATACCAGGCCGTCGGGCCGATAAGGCCGGTGCCGAACGCTTCAAGCATAGAGAGCCATTCCATTTAGACACGCTCCACAGTGACTTGGCCAAAGGCACTACCGAGGGCCAGGGTTTGCGGGAAACCGGCAGCAACACGTACGGCACCCTGAGCAACACCGTCATCGACCTGGACAGACAGAACAACTTCCCCGGCCGCTGACTTGACTCGGGCGGACTCACCCGCGGCCAGCCCCAACGCGGCCAGCGTGGACGAATGGGCACGTAAAACAGGCGCTTGCGACGCGGGAGCGGCCTGCAACGGTTCGGCACGACGAACAATGGCGTCAGAGCGATAAATGGGCATATCGGCCACACGCTCGAGCCCCTGAACCTGACTGGACAATGCCGGTGCGAGGACCACCGTATTGGACAGGCGATCAGCCACGTTACCCGCCAGAACGGTGTCGCGTACGGACTCGGATGTTTCATCGTCAAAGCCCGGCAGATCGAACAGGTTGCCCATGACGCGCAACACCTTCCAGGCCGGACGCGACTCGCCCAGCGGACTGACCGTACCGCGGAAACTCTGCGCACGCCCCTCGGCATTGACAAAAGTACCGGAGGTTTCCGTATAGGGCGCAACGGGCAGCATGACGTTGGCCCAGTCTTGTGCCGCTGACGCGTACGGTGTCAAGGCAACCACAAACTCGGCCGCTTGCAGGGTCTGCACGGCTTTCGCACCATTATCGGCATCAAACAAGGGCTCGGCGTGCAAGACGATGTAGGCCTTGAGCGGATTTTCAAGCATTTGTGCGGCGGTCAGGCCGTTGGCCTTGGGCACTGCACCGGCCAGATAACCCCCTACGGTGTTACCGCCAGCGGTAAGAAAGCCGAATTTTGCAGAAGCCAACCGGGCCGCTTCTTGTGCATTGGCCGCCACCAGCGAAGCGACGGGCGATTCAGCGGCCATGTTACCGATAAGAATCGCAACGTTATCGCCTGAGGCGAGGCTATCGGCAATATGGCGGGCCTCGTCAGAAACCTGGACTTGAGCCAGCGCGGCCGGAACGGGCTGGCCTTTGGCCTGCGCCAATGCGACAACCACCTGGGCAACTGCATTGGGCATGAGCGATGGCGTGGTTGCCAGCTTGCCGGCCACCGGGAACAATGGGTCATCATGAGCGGCGCTGATGAATGACACTTGTGTCCCACGCTTCACCGCCTGACGCAAACGCTGGGTAAACAACGGATGATCTTTGCGCAAGAACGAACCGACCACCAGCACGCGATCGACATTGTCGAGTTCGGCAATAGGCATGCCCAGCCAGGGCGTACCCGCAACGGCTGCACCAAACCCTGCATCGGTGGTGCGCAAACGGAAATCCACATTTTCCGAACCCAGTGCACGGGTCAGCTGTGCCAGCAATGCCAATTCTTCGGTCGTTGCCAGGGCACTGCCCAGCGCGCCGATCTGCGCCGCACCGCTTTCATCACGCACCTTGCGCAGCCCTTTGACAACAGCCTGCAGCGCGTCACCCCAGGTGACTTCGTTCCATTGACCGCTGGCGTCTTTCACCATAGGGTGTGCCAAACGATCTTCGGTGTTTAGACCCGTATAGGCAAAACGATCGCGGTCAGAAATCCAGCACTCGTTGACGTCTTCATTTTCAAAGGGCACGACACGCATGACGTGATCGCCCTTGACCTGGACCACGATATTCGCGCCGACACTGTCGTGCGGGCTGACGGAACGGCGACGCGCCAGTTCCCATGTACGGGCAGTGTAACGGAACGGTTTGGACGTCAGCGCACCGACCGGGCAGATATCGATCATGTTGCCCGAGAGTTCGGACTCAACGGCACGCCCGACAAACGTTGTGATTTCGGAATGTTCGCCACGATTGAGCATGCCCAATTCCATGACACCGGCGACTTCCTGACCGAAACGCACACAGCGCGTACAGTGAATACAACGGGGCATTTCTTCGGCAGAAATGAGTGGACCCATTTCTTTGTGGAAGACAACCCGCTTTTCTTCCTGGTAGCGCGAACCGGTACCACCGTACCCCACCGCAAGGTCTTGCAACTGGCACTCGCCGCCCTGATCGCAGATGGGGCAGTCGAGCGGGTGATTGATGAGCAGGAACTCCATGACGCTTTTCTGTGCCGACACTGCTTTTTCAGAACAGGTGTGCACTACCATGCCATTGGTCACAGGCGTGGCACAGGCCGGCATGGGCTTGGGCGCCTTTTCGACTTCAACCAGGCACATGCGACAGTTCGCCGCGATGGAGAGTTTCTTGTGATAGCAAAAATGCGGCACATACAGCCCCAACTTGTTGGCCGCATGCATGACCATGCTGCCTTCGGGGACTTCGACTTGTTTGCCGTCGATGGTGAGTTCAACCATTAGCGTATCCTGACCCTACAAATATTTGGGCACCACGCAGCTTTTATGCTGGATGTGGTGTGCGAACTCGTCGCGGAAGTGCTTTATAAAACTGCGAACCGGCATGGCAGCAGCATCGCCCAAAGCGCAAATGGTGCGCCCCATGATATTGGCGGCCACCGAATCAAGCACATCGAGATCATCGGGCCGACCCTGACCGTTTTCAATGCGTTCGATGATGCGATACAACCAGCCAGTACCTTCGCGGCACGGCGTGCATTGGCCACAGCTTTCTTCGTAGTAGAAGTACGAGAGTCGCAGCAATGATTTGACCATGCAGCGGGTCTCGTCCATGACAATGACCGCCCCGGAGCCCAGCATCGACCCGGCCTTGGCAATACTGTCGTAGTCCATGGTGGCCTGCATCATGATGTCGCCAGGTACGACCGGCGCACTGGACCCCCCGGGAATAACGGCCTTCAGCTTGCGCCCACCCTTGACACCGCCTGCCAGTTCGAGCAGTTTTGAAAACGGTGTACCCATGGGAATTTCGTAGTTGCCAGGCAACTCGACGTCGCCCGACACCGAAAACAGCTTGGTACCGCCGTTATTGGGAATGCCGGTTTCAAGATAGGCCTGGCCGCTATTGCGGATGATCCAGGGTACGGCAGCAAAGGTTTCGGTATTGTTGATGGTGGTCGGCTTGCCGTACAAACCATAACTGGCCGGAAACGGCGGCTTGAAGCGTGGCTGGCCTTTTTTCCCTTCCAGCGATTCGAGCAAGGCGGTTTCTTCACCACAAATATAGGCACCGAAACCATGAAAGGCATGCAGCTGGAACTTGAAGCCGGAGCCCAGAATGTTGTCACCAAGGAAACCGGCTTGACGCGCCTCTTCAAGGGCTTCTTCGAAGCGCTCGTAGATTTCAAAAATTTCGCCGTGGATATAGTTGTAACCCACACTGATACCCATGGCATAGGCAGCAATGGCCATGCCTTCGATAACGATATGCGGGTTAAAACGCAGAATGTCACGGTCTTTGAAGGTGCCTGGCTCGCCTTCGTCTGAGTTGCACACGAGGTACTTCTGGCCCGGCAGGTTGCGGGGCATGAAGCTCCATTTGAGGCCCGTCGGGAAGCCTGCACCGCCACGACCGCGCAAACCCGATGACTTGACTTCGGCAATGACATCTTCGGGCTTCATGCCCGAGGTCAGCACCTTGCGCAAAGCCTCGTAACCACCACGCTTGACGTAATCGTCCAGGCGCCAGTTCGTGCCATCAAGATCGGCCACGATCTGTGGACTAATGTGACGCCCATGGAAAATCATGCTGCGCGACAAATCATTGTTGGGCGCAATGGCAAGACCTTCAGAGAATTGCTTGAGAATATCGGCGGTGCTCATGCAGCACCCCCGTGCTTCTTGAGTTCATTGATCATGGCATCGATTTTTTCTGGCGCCATTCGTACACACATGTGCTTGTCGTTCACCAGCATGACGGGAGAATCACCACACGCCCCCATGCACTCGCCTTCGAGCAAGGTAAACAGACCATCGGGAGTGGTTTCGTGAAAGCCGATACCCAACGTCTTTTTGATATGCTCGGCAGCCCCTACCCCGTCGCGCAGCGCACAGGGCAGATTGGTACAGACACTGAGCTTGTAACGACCGACAGGTTTGGTACTGTACATGTTGTAGAAGGTCGCCACCTCTTGAACAGCGATCGGCGCAACACCGATATGCCTGGCGACGTCTTCAATGACCTGCGGCGAAACCCATCCGGCTTCGTCTTGCGCAATGGTCAGGGCGGCCATGATGGCCGATTGTCGTTGGTCGGCGGGGAACTTGGCGAGTTCCCGGTCAATCTTCTGATAGGCTTTTTCGGAAAGCAGCATAATTTGAACCCGGTATTTACCTTGATTGGGCGCCGGCTTAGCGGTCGATTTCACCGAACACGATATCCAGTGTCCCGATAATGGTTACCGCGTCGGCAATCATGTGCCCACGCGACATTTCGTCGAGCGCCTGCAAATGCACGAACCCGGGCGCACGGATTTTCAGCCGATACGGTTTATTGGCGCCATCGGCCACCATATAAATGCCAAACTCGCCCTTGGGATGCTCAACGCCGGCATACACTTCACCACGCGGCACGTGCATGCCTTCGGTAAACAGCTTGAAGTGGTGAATCAGGTCTTCCATGTCGGTTTTCATGCCTTCACGCGAAGGCGGCGAGACTTTGGTGTTATCGGAAATGACCGGCCCCGGATTATTGCGCAACCATTCAACGCACTGGCGAATGATGCGGTTACTTTCGCGCATTTCGGCCACACGCACCAGATAACGGTCGTAGCTGTCACCGTTGGTGCCGACCGGAATGTCAAATTCAAGGCGGTCGTACACTTCGTAAGGCTGCATACGGCGTAAATCCCAGGCGATGCCGGAACCCCGCAACATGGGGCCTGTAAAGCCCAGCGCCTTTGCGCGTTCGGGGTCAACGACACCCACACCCACCAGGCGCTGCTTCCAGATACGGTTATCGGTCAGCAGTGTTTCGTATTCGTCGATACAGGTCGGGAAGCGATTGGTGAAGTCTTCGATAAAGTCGAGCATGGAGCCAGAACGGGCGTCGTTCATGGCTTTAAGCTCTTTGGCACTGCGGTATTTGCTGGTTTCACCATACTGAGGCATGGTGTCAGGCAAGTCGCGATAAACACCACCCGGCCGGTAATACGCCGCGTGCATACGCGCCCCCGAGACCGCCTCATAGCAGTCCATCAGGTCTTCACGCTCACGGAAGGCATACAGGAAAACAGCCATGGCACCAACGTCAAGACCGTGCGAACCAATCGACATCAGGTGATTGAGAATACGGGTAATTTCGTCGAACATGACCCGGATGTACTGAGCGCGCAGCGGCACTTCAATACCCGCAAGCTTTTCTATGGCCATGACATAGGCATGCTCGTTGCACATCATGGACACGTAATCGAGACGATCCATGTAAGGCAGCGCCTGGATGAACGTTTTATGCTCGGCCAGCTTTTCGGTTGCGCGATGCAGCAAACCAATATGCGGATCTGCCCGCTGGATGACTTCACCATCAAGCTCGAGCACCAGACGCAGCACCCCGTGCGCTGCCGGGTGCTGGGGGCCAAAGTTCAGGGTGTAATTTTTGATTTCGGCCATATTAACGCTCTACTCCGTAGCCTTCTTCACGAATGATGCGCGGGGTGATTTCACGAGGCTCGATGGAAACCGGCTGGTACACCACACGTTTTTGTTCGGTGTCGTAGCGCATTTCGACGTTACCCGACAACGGGAAATCTTTGCGGAAAGGGTGACCGATAAAGCCATAGTCGGTGAGAATACGGCGCAAGTCGGGGTGCCCTTCAAACACAATACCAAACAGATCAAAGGCCTCGCGTTCGAACCAGTTGACGCTGGGCCACACATTGACCAGCGAGGCGACAACCGGGAACTCGTCGTTGGGCACCCAGGTGCGCACACGCAAACGCCAGTTTTTGGTAACGGACATCAGGTGCAGCACTACCGCAAAACGGTGCGGAAACTTTGGTGCCGGCACCATAAAGGCCGGTTCGCCATAGGTGGAGTAATCAACACCACAGAGATCAATACAGGATTCAAACAACAAACCCGACTGGTCGCGCAACGTTTTGCAAGCGTCAACCCATTGATCGGCAGGCACTTCAAGCGTCAGTTCGCCAAAGGCCTCGGTAAGCGTGCAACTGGCACCAAACTGTGCCTGCAGATTGTTTTTCAGCGTTTCAAGCCGGGTCATGATGAGATCTTTATACGGTGATGAAAGCAGCAGGCCGTTTAGCGGGCGATGGTGTTGGTCAGACGGATCTTGTTTTGCATTTGCAGCAAACCGTAAACCAGTGCCTCAGCCGTGGGAGGACAACCCGGCACGTAGACATCGACAGGAACAATACGATCACAACCGCGCACAACGGAATACGAATAGTGGTAATAGCCGCCACCATTGGCACAGGACCCCATGGAAACCACCCAGCGCGGCTCAGGCATTTGATCGTAAACCTTGCGTAGCGCCGGCGCCATTTTATTGCACAGAGTACCCGCAACGATCATGAGATCGGATTGACGGGGGCTGGGGCGAAAAATGATGCCAAACTGGTCAAGGTCGTAACGGGCCGCACCGGCATGCATCATCTCGACTGCACAACAGGCCAGACCGAAGGTCATGGGCCACAGCGACCCGGTTTTGGCCCAGTTCAGAAACTTGTCTGCACTGGTCGTGATAAAGCCTTCTTTGAGAATGCCGTCAATTGCCATGATTTTGCCTAATTACCAATAGAGAGAACACTGCAGACCACGCGACGGCCTGCCACGACGCAACGGACCGACAGGATGCCGGCACCGGAAACCCGACCGATCATTCCCAGTCGAGAGCGCCTTTTTTCCACTCATAGAGAAAGCCGACGGTAAGCACGGCAAGAAACACCATGACCGTCCAGAAGCCCACCAGACCCACAGTGCCATTCGCTATGGCCCACGGGAACAGAAAGGCGATTTCAAGGTCGAACAAGATGAACAGAATGGCGACCAGGTAGTAGCGCACATCGAACTTCATGCGCGAATCGTCAAATGCCTCAAAGCCGCATTCGTAGGCCGACAGTTTCTCGGCGTATGGGCGATGCGGACCCAACACCCGACCAACCATCAGCAATGCACACCCGATGGCCGTTGCCACAATGATGAAGAGCAGAACGGGGAAATATTCTTGCAGGTTCATGCCATGCGCCTAGTCGTTAAGTAAACTTTTGGATTGTATCATTTTGAGCCTGCTTTTTTTCGGGTTTACCCGCGCCTGATACAAATCTTCCCGCAACGCAGCATAAACACAAAAGCCACCCGAAGGTGGCTTTTGCTGACTTTAAATCTTGCTAGACAAGATTAGAAGCGGTGACGAACACCAGCAACAACTTGAGTTGCTTTCAGATCGTCCTGGAAGTTTACGCCGTTGGCATACGAAGCCAGAGCGTACAGGTTGGTGCGCTTCGACAGGCTGTAAGTGTAGCCAAGGCTGTAGACGTGCTGCTTGTCTTCACCCCAGTTGTTTACGCCGCTGTTCGAAGGATCAGCCATCATCCAGCTAGCCATGATCTTGCTGTTTGCACCGATAGGCGCGCTCAGACCCAGCGTGTACGAGTTAACTTTCAGGTCGTCGTTGAAGCTGTTCGAACCGATGCGAGGACCAACGCCATTGATGGCATCAGCACCGTTGAGCGACGAGTTAGCTGCAAACCAGCCGTTACGGGTTTGACCGCCGGCAGCGTGAACTTTAACAACTTCGAAGTCGTACGACAGAGCCAGGGCCCATGCGCTTGCACGAACAGGGCTGCGTGCTGTGTCAGGCTGCTTGATGCTGTCGTATGTCAGAGCAGCTTCGAGGGGGCCGTTACCGTAACGCAGACCGGTTGTCCATGCACGTGTATTGGGGTTGTCGCCATTGGCAAGATCAGCCGATTGAGCGCCGTTCGCGTTGAACGAGTAACCCAGACCGAACTGGAAACCCGCGAATTTCGGGGTTTGATACATCAACATGTTGTCGTAGCGCTGGCTGCCTGCAGCACTGAATGCGGAGCCGATGTTGGCTTGACCGAAATCTGTACCGAAGGGGCTGGCAACGCCGGCGAAGTATTTGGAAGCAATGTTGGTTTGACGACCGATTTCGACCAGACCCCATGCGTCGGATTGCAGACCAACAGTAGCCTGGCGACCGAACAGGCGGTTACCTTGCTCGGATTGACCTGTACCGATGTTGAAACCGCTTTCCAGTGTGAAAACAGCTTTCAGGCCGTTACCCAGATCTTCAGAGCCTTTCAGACCCCAACGGCTACCCGAGTTCACACCGCTGGCAGCACCGACGTAATCACGGCTTGCGGAATTGCCGGCAGCATCGGTGCCTTTGAATTTTTGGTACTGAACGCCACCGTCAAGAACGCCGTACAGCGTTACCGATGTTTCAGCCTGAGCGCCTGTAGCAGCAAAGCCAGCGACCAGCGCGGCTGTGAGCAGACTCTTTTTCATTTGTGAATTCTCCGTAGATTTGAGTAAGTGGGGCCAAATCCTGTTTGGTTCAGCCGCCTTGTTTAACCCCGTGATCGGAAGTTGGGTCTATTGCATCAAAAATCTGCCGACCTTGCCATCTTGATCGACAAAAACATGTTTTATTTCGGGTCAGGCGTTGCCATCAAACAACAAAAACACCTTTCGAAACCCCAAAACCTAGGGTAAACCCTTGGTTCTGGCAACGCAACAACTTCAGCGCAACCACCTCCACGACAAACAAGAAAAATATCTTTAAATTACTTTCATAAATTTAATTAACCACATGTTTATACTCATTTTTTTATTATTCTATTTATGAACCAAACCGGTTGGTTATGAACTGTAATCAGATTGTCACAATGCAGAAAAAGTACCGGAAAGACAACAACCTACGGGTTATTGCCTATACCTGCTACCCTATGTTTTAGCGTTCCAGCCGGCGGATATGGTTATCCCAGGCCACCGGGCTCCTGGCCAACCGCACAAGGTGGTCTGTCGCATGCCATAAATCACCCTGACCACTGCCCAGCAGAAACCCACTCGCAGTTGCCGGCGCCACGCCGCAACCATCGGGCACCATCACTGTTTGAGCCCATTTCCCGCTATCGGCATGCCAGATCATGACGACGCCGCCAAGAGGACTGGTCGTGGCAATATAATTGCCCTGCGCATCGGCGGCGACAGAGCCCACATAATTGCGCATACCCTGCCAACACGATTCGTCGGGCACCACAGCGAATTCCAGGGGCTCGCCGCGACGATGAAAACCCACCAGCGGCAGCCTGTGTGTTGAGGGCCCCTCGTATTGGCCACCAAACCAGACCTTGCCCTGTACGTCCAGCGCAAGGTGACGAAGGGACAACTGCCGAAACGATTCAGGTAAAAAAACCTGTTCAAGCAAACGGCCCGAGGCCAAATCAATATAGGCCAGAGAGGGCCTCATGGTAGCCCGGTTAAGCACCAGCTTGCCGTAATCAGGATGAGTCAACAAACCGCCATTGGCGACGCAGACGGTTTGGCCATCGGGTAGAAGAATCATCTCGTGCGGCCCGACGCCGAAGCAATCAAGCTCGGCGACACGACGCCAGCCGTTGCCGCCGTTGCCCGCCTGATAAATGCCAATGACACCACGGCCATTCTCATAGTCATTCTCGGTCGCTGCCATGACCCTGCCCTGATCTGCGAATACCCCATGACCAAAGAAGTGACGACCCGGTGCGGCCTCGATCAATTCGGGCATCACTGTTACCCCTGACTCACCCTCGCCCTCGGCAATATCGGATTCACCCGCACCCTCAATAATGTTGAACACCGCCGCATAAAAACCGGGCTGACGTCCAAATGCCACGACCCGAGAACCTGCCGGATCAAGGGCGAAACTATGACCGCGATCTGGCAAGGGCACGATCTGAACGACCTGACCATGGCTGTTGAACACCGCCACCTCGTAACGACCACCGGATTTACGGGCAGCCACATAAAGAGACCGGGCCGACAGACCCCCTGCAGTTGTATAAGCAGGCTGCGCTGATGCAAAGCCGGCCGCCATCAGGCGGTTTACACCCAGCCCCCCCGCCACGGCCAACAGCCCGGCGGTCAAGAAACGGCGCCTGTCAATCACCATCAAGCGCATTGAAACCCAGACCGACCCCCAGTGCGGGCGCGATATCTTCATCAAGAACACGCCTGGCATTGGTCAGCACCAGACGTGCCGCCTGCCACCCCTGCCGTCCAGTGCCATCGGATTCGATGAGGTTGACCGCCTGCTTCAATTCGGCTTGCCACTGAGCACCAGCCCAGCCCGACGCGCCCAAGGCCAAGTGTCCTGCGGCGTAATATGCACCCATACCCTGCAATGTCGCCACCAAGGCATCTGCCTGCAACCCGCTACGCCACCAAGGCAGACGTTGCACCCTGATAAAGGTCGAACGCCCTGCCTCTGCGGATAGCACACTACCCGGCAGCGACGTCGATGCAGACGATCTTGTCGAGCCCGGCACGACCAACGCCGGCCCCATCTTCACATCGGTGGCGAACTGCAAGCCGCCCGACAAGGCCTTTACACTTTCGGAAAGCACTTCCTGGTGACTGCGATAGGTGTCACGCCCCGTTGCCGGATTGGCAAAACCACCGCCCCAGACTCCGTCAGCCGCCCAAGCGGCCGACAACGCACCAGCCAGACCTACCAGATTACGGGCAATGTCCACTGAATAATCACAGCGCCCCCTGACCACATCGGGCACGGTCTGATTACCAGGAACAACCACCACATCCGGCTGCACACCCCCACCCGACCGGACATCATCAACCCGTACGTTGCCAGGCGCCGGATTCAGCAAACCATTGTTCCCGTAAAGCAGATACTCAAGCGCCGGCAAGCCCTGAACCGCCACACTTTGTGCAGACAAATCAACCGGCTCGCCCTGTGAATAGCGTGCCAGGACACCGGGAATCTGTCGCAGCATCACATTACGCGGATCTGGCCAGAAGCTGATGCGTTCATATCGGTTTTCCTCGACCAACGGACCGAAACGCAAAAACTCGATTCGAGACCAGGCCAGTACCAGCGCCTTGAAATCAAGCTTGGCTTGTTGCGCTGCCTCAGCTGCTTTCGTGCTGTCCGCACCCTGTCGGAGTATCGCCTCCTGCGTGCACAGGGCGACCAAAGAAGTTTCGGTCTTTTTCGCGGCCGACTCGAACGTCTGCATCGCGGGCTGGATATACCCGGATAACCACCCCTGCCCCGCTTCCTGCCCCGACACCGACAGCGGCAAGGCCAACATCACACTGACACACAGCACACCACGCATTACAACGACTCCAGAAACAGAATCAGGTTTTTACGGTCTTGCGGCGTCATACCGACCACACGATCACGTGCGGCCTGCGCCTCGCCCCCATGCCACAATACCGCCTCAAGCAACGTCCTCGCCCGGCCATCGTGCAACCAGGTCGCGCTGGGGTTCACCACCTTGGTCAAGCCGATCCCCCACAATGGCGGTGTTCGCCATTCACGCTGCTCGCGGGTTTCACCCTTGCCATCAGCGAGACCTGCCCCCATATCGTGCAACAACATATCGGTATAGGGCCAGATCAGCTGAAAACGGTGCTCGGGCCGCGCCGCGTCGCGACGCGTCACATATTTGGGCGTATGACACGCGATGCAGTTGGACGCATAAAACAAACGCTTGCCCGCCAGGACTTCAGGAGCATCGACATTCCGACGCCGGGGTAACGCAAGATTCGACGAATACATCGTCACAAAATCAATCAGATTGCCGGGCACCTCATGTTCGCCCAGGACGGATTGCACACCCGTCGGCATCGCACGACAAGCGCCCTGCGCATCAGTGCAGTCTCCAAAAGGATCAGGCTTGAACGGGTTCGAAAGCCCCATATCCATGGAAAACGCCTCGGCAGACTGATGCTTGACATCGACCTGCTCGGCTTTCCAGCCGAAACGGCCAAGCACCTGCCGACCGGTAACCGGATCGACCAACCAGTTCACCCGACCCGTAATACCGTCACGATACGCGGCCGGTGTTTCAATATTGCGCACGATATCATCGACGTGAATCGCCTCAAGCAGGCCAAGCCCCAGCATAGGCGGCGCAAGCCTCGCCGAGAGTTGAGTATCCGGATGCAGCGCGCCATACCCCATATCCATCAGGCGTACAGCTGGCCTCTTGAGCGTTACCGTTTCACCCCCTGCCAGCGTTACCGGAACATCGGTGTAGTCAATCTGCAACCGCCCTTCACCCGCCAGACCAGGCACCGCAAATGGCTGAAATTGACGCCCATAAACCGGGTCTGCCGAACCACCGGGCAGCCCAAACCGGATCAACAACGCCATGGCCTCGCTTTTATCTGCGGGATCAAGCCCTGGCACCGTACCCCGGCCATCTTTTACATGACAGGCCTGGCACGAACGGGCATTGAACAAAGGCCCCAATCCGTCAGACGCAAGCGTTGATGACGGCGACGAAACCCAGTCTTTACGAAACAAGCCATTGCCGACCGTAAAGGCTTGCCGCCCTTCAAAATCAAGATTGGCAGCCGGTTGGGAAAAAATATCCGCATTGACCAGTTTCGATACCGTACCGGCACCACCCTGCATCAGCTCGAACGGCTCGGCCACGGAAAAATCAGTCGTCGGCGCAGTCACCTTCAGAACACGAATCCGGTCTTCTTCAGATAAATCTGCCCGCCCGCCAAGCCCTTGCGCCTGAGCCAATACCGGCACCGCAATGCCTGATAAAACAGCCGTCACTCCGAGCGCCACTATCCATTGCTTTTTCACCATAAGCCAGTTCCATTGCCCCACAACAAACCCGATGCCCATGCACATCGACCTGCCGTTACTTACCCTGTCAGAACTCGTTACTGAAACACGGACGCCGGGCTATCGAGGCTGTCAGAACCCTCAATCTGCACCCCCGCCAGGCCCAACGCTGCAATCACGCGCTCGATGGTGCGCGTCTGCGCTACCAGTTGATCCACAATCGTCTGGATCACCGCATTACCTTCGGCGTTACCTTGTGCAATCATCTGATCATAGGTTTCCACGTTCTTTGCACGCTCACGCATGACCTCCATGGCGGCCAACGTCGAATCCAGGCGCGCCTTCATTTCATCGTCAAGCGCTGGATCAATTGCACGCACCAGATCGCTGACCGAGGCTCCCTCGATACGCTGCCCGTCTGCGCCGGCGTATCGACCCAGATAGACATTGGCAATACCCTGCTGGTTGTAGAAGTGGGCGTTATGCGTATTGTCTGAAAAGCAATCATGCTCTTCTTCGGGGTCGTGCAAAATCAGGCCCAGCTTGATCCGCTCGCCGGCCAGCTCACCGTACGACAAGCTGCCCATGCCGGTCAGCATGGCAACCAAACCGGCCTTGCCATCCGCCTCGACGGCCGCACGCGCCTTCCCGCCCTGCTGCCACCAGGTCACCATTTCCTCAAGATCATCGACCAGCAGATCGGTTGCCACCTTGAGATATTGCGCACGACGCTCGCAATTGCCGCCCGAACAATTCGCCGTGTCATAGTCGGTATATGGCCGATTACCCGCATGACGCTCTTGCGGCGTTCCCGATCGCCCCTGGGGCGCGGCGCCTGTGCCATTCAGATCCTGTCCCCATAACAAAAACTCGATCGCATGGTAGCCGGTTGCGACATTGGCCTCGTTGCCATCCGCCTCATGCAAAACCTCGCGCAACAATTCAGGCGTAATGCTCGAGGCATCCACATTTTTGCCACCGATCTTGAGCTGAGGGTTGGCAATCACATTCACCACGTAATAGGCATTCAATTCGGAATCCGTACCATAAGCGGCGTCGACATAGTCAATCATGCCCTCATCCAGCGGCCAGGCATTGACACGCCCTTCCCACGCATCAACGACTGGGTTACCAAAGCGGAAGGCCTCAGTTTGCTGATACGGCACGCGTGCATCGATCCAGGCCCGACGCGCGGCCGCCAATGTCTCTGCAGACGGAGCCTCCAGCAAACGACTGACGGCAGCCTGCAACCGCCTGGCACCACCCAGCGCATCTTCATAATTGGCCTGGGCAACATCCGCATACGTTTTAACCACGGCCTGGGGCGTTGCAGCCAACAACGCAGAAGAGCAGGCCAACAAGCACGCCCCCGCCAATCGCTGAAGCATTTTTTTCATTACAAAACCTCGCAAAACCGGCTGATAAACGAACAGCCAAAAACACTATTAATAATGAAATTGTAAACGATTTGCATTTCTATATTAACGAAAGACGCAAAAAAACCCGCATTGCACTAGCAATGCGGGTTTTAAATTCTGGTGCCGACGGCGAGACTCGAACTCGCACAGCTTTCGCCACTACCCCCTCAAGATAGCGTGTCTACCAATTCCACCACGTCGGCTTGATTACTTACTGAATACCACCAGCAGTAAAGCACGCTATTTTAGCATGCTTTTTCAGAAAAATAAACTACAACGATCTTTTTGCACCCAAGCGCTTTAGTAGCGCAAGCCCCAAAAAAGGGGCCACACCACAATCAGCAACATCAGTTAGACGCAGGCGCCTGAGGCACGGCAGCACCCGAATCGGCAGGCGCAGCGGGAACAACTGCCGTACCGGGTGCCTGAGGCACAGCCGACGAAGACCCTGGCGCACTGCCCGGCACCTGCGGTACAGCGGGACCTGCGGCAGGTGCCTGCTCAGATTGATAGCCCTGCATAATGCCCGAATCAATGATGGAGTCACCCGTACGATGCGACACAAACGCCAGACCAATGGTCGAGGCAAAAAACACCACGGCAGCCCACTTGGTGGTACGCGACAAGAAGTTGGCCGCACCGGTTGCCCCGAAAAGACTACCCGCAGACCCGCCACCAAACGATGAGCCCATGTCTGCACCCTTGCCCTGCTGCAGCAGCACCAGCACAATAATGCTTAGCGATGAGATCACCTGAATCGCCAGAAGAAGGGATGACAACCATTGCATTTGATTACTCCGGGCCTTACGCGGCCACAATACCTAAAAATTCATCGGCTACCAGTGCCGCACCACCCACCAAGGCACCATCAATGTCGGGCATGGCAAACAAGCTGGCCGCATTGGAGGCCTTGACACTACCCCCATACAGCACCTGAACCTGCCCAACACCCAAAGCCTCAAGCGCCTGCCGAACAAGCACATGCACTGCCTGAGCCTGCTCGGGTGTCGCGGTACGACCTGTACCAATCGCCCACACGGGTTCGTAAGCAATGACCATACGGGAAACGGACTGAGCGCCCAAGGCCAGCACGGGCCCCAACTGACGGCTGATGACCTGCGCTGTTTCACCGGCCTCTTGTTGCTGCAAGGTTTCGCCGATGCAAACCACAGGCGTCAAGCCAGCCTGCAAAGCCACGGCTGCCTTTAGAGCGACCTGCTCATCGGTTTCGGCATGATAGCTGCGCCGTTCAGAGTGACCCACCAAAACCCAGCGACACGCAAAATCATTCAACATGCCGGCACTGACCTCACCGGTGTAGGCACCCGAGGCGTGAACGCTGACGTCTTGTGCGCCCCAGGATACCGTACCGCCCGACAGTTGGGCCTGAGCCTGCGCCAGATACGGAAACGGAACGCACACTGCCACCTGACAACCGGCTTGCGCTTCAGAACCGGCGCGCACGGCCTGCAACAGCGCTGCGTTAGCCGCCAGGCTGCCATTCATTTTCCAATTACCGATAACCAGACGTTGACGAGCGTGTGTTGTATTCATTGGCCTGCAGGCTTGTGATAAAGAAAACCCGTAATTGTAGCTTGAATCAGCCACGACCGTATAGCGGCCAAGTTATTGAACCGTCAGAATGATTTTACCTACGTGGTCGCCAGCTTCCATCATGGCATGGGCCTGGGCCGCTTGCTCAAGGGGGAAAGTGGCGTGCACGACCGGACGCAGCTCTCCCGATTCAAGCAGGGGCCAAACCCTCTCTTGCAAAGCCGCTGCAATGGCTGCCTTGAAGCCTACCGGGCGCGGGCGCAGGGTTGAACCCGTAATTGTGAGGCGACGGCGCAGCACCTGATTAAAATCAACCGTACCCTTGGGACCACCCAGCAACGCGATAATCACCACACGGCCGTCATCGGCCAGACATTTCAAGTCGCGCTCGATGTAATCACCGGCTACCATATCCAGAATCACATCCACACCCCTCCCCTCAGTCAGGACGCGCATTTCTTCGACAAAATCCTGGGTACGGTAATTGATGCCCTTCGCTGCGCCCAGAGCCTCGACCGCTTTGACACGAGCATCAGACCCTGCGGTGGCATAGACTGTATGCCCCAATGCCACGGCCAGCTGGATAGCGGTAGTGCCAATACCACTGGCCCCTCCGTGAACCAGCAAGGCTTCACCTGCCTTCAACTGGCCGCGATCAAACACATTGCTCCAGACCGTAAAAAACGTTTCAGGCAAACCCGCAGCTTCGATGTCGGTAAAACCGCGCGGCACGGGCAAGCATTGCAACGCCGGCGCAACACAATATTCAGCATAGCCCCCACCGGCAACCAACGCACACACCTTGTCACCCAGGGTGAATCCTCCTGCTGCGGGATCACCACCCACAATTTCACCCGCGACTTCCAGCCCGGGAAGATCGGAAGCCCCTGGCGGCGGAGGGTAATTACCCGCGCGCTGGAAAACGTCCGGGCGGTTGATCCCGGCGGCCGACACCTTGATCAACACTTCACCCGGGCCAGGCTCAGGGACAGGACGCTCTGTGAGCACCAGGACTTCGGGACCACCGGGCCGACTGATTTCAACCGCTTTCATGATGAGTTCTCCTGAATTTATTGATGGGTTTACGATGCAACCATCGATACAAGGTGACAATTTACACGACATACGCTACACTTTCGGGCTTGCAATCGCAAACGCATGGAAGCGTGGCAGAGCGGTTGAATGCACCGGTCTTGAAAACCGGCAAGGGTTTGCGCCCTTCGTGAGTTCGAATCTCACCGCTTCCGCCAGTATTCTCATTTAAGCCCTTGAAAATCAAGGGCTTTTTTGTTGGCTATTTTTCTTAGTATGCCATTCGGTATGTCATTACACTCAGGATGCTATTGAAAGTTGTGCGCAGCGTCGCTCATCCGGCTGGTGGCCCAGGCCGCACTGGGGTGTCGAGCCCCACCTTCCTCTCTAGTGGTTATACTCATTGAAAAATACTTTTAAAAGTACTAACATAGGTGCTTTTAATAGCACCGCAGGAAGGATTTCTACATGGCTCACACTGTTCTTGCAGAAACGACGGCAAGCATTTCTGAACTCAAGCGCGACCCCATGGGCACCGTGGCGGCGGGCGAAGGGTCGCCTGTTGTCATCCTCAACCGCAACGAGCCTGCGTTCTATTGTGTCCCTGCAAAGGCCTATGAAGCCCTGCTGACCCGATTGGAAGACCTTGAGCTGAACGCTATTGCCGATGCCCGCCAAAGCCAGGCAGAAATTGAGGTCTCTCTGGATGACCTATAGGCTGAAGTTCAAAGACGAGGCCTTGAAAGAGTGGCACAAGCTCGACAGCACGCTGCGCGAACAATTAAAGAAAAAACTCACTGAGCGTATGCAAGACCCGCGCGTACCCGCTGCCAAGCTGTTCGGTCATGCCGACCGCTACAAAATCAAACTGAAATCGAGTGGCTATCGGCTAGTTTACGAGGTACGCGATGCAGAGGTCGTTGTCGTCGTTGTCGCCATCGGAAAGCGCGAACGCAATGCGGTCTACGCCGCAGCAGCCAAGCGCTGATGTACAGCGTAAGGCAATAAGACCGAAAAGCAGGACATCGACCTCATTAGGCATTGCTCTGTCATATTGCGTAATGCCGGAAAGGACAATCATCCAAATATGCCACGAAACCATGCCATAATGACAACCTGAAGCCCATACTAATAAGTTGATTTTATTGGATTTATAGCGAAGCGAGTGGCGGCCTCACCGCTTCCGCCAAGGCTCTTGAACTCATCCCCGGATGTGTGCCGCTCTTGCCCGTTGCGGGGGCATACGCATTTATCAAAAAGTCCTTGAGACTTCGGGGCGTTTTGTTTACATTCCGTTTCAGGCCAGAAAAAACTTTCTATAACAGTCAGACCTGCCTCGCAAGCCATGCCCTTTCAAAAAGCGGCGAGAACCGCCCGCACGATCATCGTATCGCTGATTCGGGCACACTCCAGAAACTTCAGCCTTGGTCATCATGAAACTGAAAACGTTATCTACAGCACTCGCGCTAAGCCTGATCGCACCCCACGTCGCCGTCAACGCTATTGAAACCCGTACCGTTGAAAACGCACGGGGGAAAACCGTATTTGAAGTGCGCTTTTTCGATATGGATGATGGGCCCTACACAGAGACAAACCGTTCGTCCTGGCCATGGAACCCGATCTACAAAGACCATATTCTCGCGGGCATCGGCTACTGGGCGGAAATCATCCAGCCGCAGGGCTCAAATCCGCCAACCATCGTCAACATCGGCACCGATGATGAACCTGGCAACGCCTTCGGAGGCTCACCAACGGCCAGCGGTACCCAGGTAGCGTACTCCCTGATGCAGCAAAACCTGCAGGGCCAATCGGTCAATCCTGCAGATCTGGAGCGAGGCGCCCACGGCTATTTTGGACTGGGCCCAAGCGATTACACTGATCGCTACACCATCAGCCAGACGCCCCTGAGCGGCAAAGATGACGTTTTCAACACTGCCATCCACGAGATCGCCCACGGCCTGGGCCTGGCCAACTCGGTCAAAGAGCCAGACGGCCGTCCTATCGACGAACTCGACAACCCCCAGCCTCATTTTGAGGATCGGCTGGACAGCTGGGCCAGGCTGCTGGTTGACGACAACCGTCGCCCTGCCCGTCCGGGGCAAGCCATTTTGTGTGAAGGTTGCTATAACCCTTACGACCCGAACGCCTTCGACGCACGCCGGGATGACGTTTACCTGATAGGCCCGAACATCACGCAGGTCATGCAGGGCGCGATGCCTGGCGTACCCGTCAAAATGCTTGGGGATGATGCCGAAGTTGACCGCAACTACATGAGCCACATCGAGCTGCGCAACAGCATGATGAGCCACCAGAACTATCGTAACTACACCGCCTTCATGGAAGCCGAACTGGCTGTCGTGCAAGATATCGGCTACACCCTTGACCGGGCCAAATTCTTTGGCCGATCGATTTACGGTGACGGCCTGGACATTGTGAACACACAGGGCTTTTATGCCCGCAATGCCGAAGGCACAGCCTACCTGCCCGGCCAGTACAGTACCGCTTTACTGGGTCTGGGCCTGCACATCTACGGCAGCCATAACCGGGTACGCCAAAACGCCGACCTGCTGGCCACCGGGCCAGGCGGAACCGGGGTACGTGTTGATGGCGAAGGCAATACACTGATCATCGACCCAGGAGTACGCTTGCATGGTAATGGCAGCTACGGCCAAGGCATCCAGTTTGCCTACGGACGCAACCATACCCTGATACACCGCGGCGATATCGAAGCCCTGGGCGAAAACGGCGTTGGCCTGCGTTTTGACTTTGGCTCAAATGCACTGAGCAACGCTGTTGAACACCGAGGCTCATGGATTCGTACCATCGCGAATGACCCTGCCCCGCTTCTGCCTGAACTGCAGGGGCCACTGGTCAGCCAGGCCGATATTTCCGGGCGTATCGCCGGACGCGAGGCGGCCATCTACATTTCGGGCAATGCCTACGTTGGCCAGGTCAACCTGATGGACGGAGCCCGTATTGAAGGCGATATTGTGTCGCGTTACAACGAACGGGATGAAAATGGCAATTTGCGCCTGACCACCCTGTCGTTCGGGAAAAAGGCCGATGCTCAAGGCAAGGCAACACCCCTGGCAGACACCGGTTTCGCTATGGCCTACGCGGGCAACATTCGCGGCAGCACCAACCTGACACTGGCCTTCGACGGCGGTCACACCCGTCTGACCGGACGTCATGCCGTACATGGAGCGACGGTACAACCTTCTGCAACCCTTTCGGGCACCGCGCACTTCGACCTGACGCCCGGTACCGCACTTGAAAACGCAGGCACGATTGCTCCCGGCAACTCGGTCGGACGCATGACAATCAACGGTGACTACCGCCAGACCAGCACCGGCCGACTGCACGCCGAATTTGATGCTGCCGGTACACACGACGTCATCGCCGTCAACGGGCGAGTCAATCTGGCCGGTACACTCGAACTTGCTGCAGAGCCCGACTGGTACTCCAGCACCTGGGCGGTATCCACCGGCTCCTTGATCGAGGCCCCCTCAATTAACGGCAACTTTGATGCCGTGCGTGTCGCCGCCACCTCCCCAACCCTGAGCTTCTCCGCCGGCAGCGAAGGCGGGCAGCGCTGGCGTCTGACTGCCACACGGCCCGGCAATGCCTACACCCGTCATGCCGGCAACAGCAATGACCTGGCTGTTGCCCGGACTCTCCAGGCGCTGGCCGACGCCGGCGCGCCATCGGCACAACATTTGTTCAGCGCACTGGATTTTTCTGCGGCCGATGGCTCAGAGGTCACTCGCACCCTGACACAGGCAGCACCCGGAGGGTATAGCGCCCTGATAGCAGCGTCAGTGCAACGTGACCGCGACATCATGAGCACAGCCCGTCAAGGCTTTGGCCAGGGCCTGCGCCAGACCGGCACAACCTGGACGGGGTTCGCCCAGGTCTTCGGCGCCGAGGGCGAACAAAAGACACGCGACACCCATACAGGCTATCGCGCAACGACCTACGGTCTGGTCATCGGTGGGGGCAAGGCCCTGGACAGCAACCCCGCACTATCGGCGGGGGTTTATCTGGACATCTCGGAACAGTCGGTCAGACTGGACGACCCTCTGACGGGCAAAGGCAAATCAACGGCTTTCGGTCTGGGGGCTCTGCTTGAGTATCAGCCCGATCAACGCACAGGCATTCATGCCCACGGCGGTCTTCGTCTGGGCCTTGAGCGCGGCGAAATGAACCGCACCGTATCGGTGGGCAGTTACCGCGCCTCGCATGGCGCAGACTGGACCGGCAAGAGCGTTTCAATGGACGCCGGCACCGGGTATCGTTGGCAATTGACGCCGGCGTTGTCGGCCGGACCCTTTGTCAGCCTGGCGTATAGCCGTGCGTCACGTCCCGGCCTGGACGAGTCTGGTGACAAGGCAACCCGCCTTGCGCTGGAGCGCCAATCGGTTGATGCCCTGCGTTCAAGCCTTGGCCTTAACGCCATCTGGCGTCACACGCTTGATGACGGCAGTGCGCTGGATGCGTACGCGTTCGCCAGTTGGGACCGCGAATGGCTAGACCGTAATGTTGTCCAGACCGCTCGTTTCGCCGCGCTGCCGGGCCAGTCATTTGACACCAAAAATGCCATTCTGCCCCGCAACAGTGCTTCGCTGGGTGCCGGCCTGACATGGCAACGTTCTGAAACACTGTCATTGGGTTTTGATGTCAATGGCCGTTTGGGCAATGGTTACAAGGCTATTGATGGCCGCCTTAATGTACGTTGGGCTTTCTGACGTTCAACCCACGCCATAACGCAAAAGATCCGGCGCTGCGGCCCGGATCTTTTGCGTTGATATTGCCACCGCCGATCCGGCCCGGAACCTGGCCGACCACAACGGCAACGCCCGCTCTATTGACCAGGTAACTGACAACGTCATGTAAACTTCCTGCACAACCCTTTTATGGCATCCCCACTTGCCGCCAACTTCCACGTTTACAGGAATCCAACATGACACAAGCTTCAGCCCGCCATATCCTCGTCGATACCGAAGACCAGTGCACCCAGCTTAAACAAGCCATTGAAAACGGCGCAGATTTCGCACAGGTCGCCAAAGAAAACTCGCGCTGCCCGTCATCGCACGACGGCGGCAACCTGGGCACTTTTGGCCGTGGCCAGATGGTTCGCGAGTTTGATGAAGTGGTATTCAGTGCGCCGGTCGGCGTTGTACAGGGCCCCGTCAAGACTCAATTCGGTTACCACCTGGTCGAAGTGACCAGCCGTCAAGACTAAGCACCATGGCTATCGGGCGTCTTTTCGTCAGGTTTTGCCGGCAGGCCGCAGGGCTGCCCCTCGTTGCCATTTTTTTGACGGTAGCGCCCGTGCCGACCCTGGCACGTGATGTGCCAGATAACGCGGCCATGCGTCTTGAGGCTCTGAATACCAACTTTCGGGGCCTGTATCAGGAACGCACCCGGCAAGTTCTGGAAAACCAGCCTTTGGTATTGGTCGTACAGAACAGTAGCATTACTGCCATACGTGGCCGACAACAGCAAACCTATCCTGTCACTCTGACCCATTACACCGAAATCAAAAGCATTTCGCATGTGGTCCTGGGTTTTCATGGCCTGATGATGCAGCTAGTACAGGCAGGCGATGGTGCCGGCTGGAACCGTGCCGAACACTTTCTGACAAACCTTGAGGCTCTGCGCGGCACGTTGACACAAACAGTGCTGGATACCACCGAGCAACAACAGATCACCCTGCTGCTTGAAGCCCTTGAACAGACCACCCGACAGGCCCTTGCCACGCGACAGATCACACCGGACGTTGTGAAGGCCACACTGCAATCGACCCGCCCTGTTATCGACGCGTTGGTCATTTCCGCCGGACAACGGCATGTGCGTGAGATGAAAAAAACCCTGGACCAGATCCAGGCCAACGTCACCGCGGAAGAATGGGCAGCAGCAATCGCCGTGGTTACCGGCCCCATGACGCCACGACGCAACAACCTTGAAACAGCCATCGTCGCCTCGGCTCTGGACAAAGCCAATCTGGGTACACGAATTTTCTACGCGGAAAACATTTTCTCAATTGACGGTGCGCTGGCCTACCTGCAAACTGTTCTGGGTGATCGGGAACTGTCCGGACACGTGTTCGACGACCCCTATCGTATGTGGCAAGACCTGTTTGCCCCGGTATCCAGAACACTGGTCGACGACAGCTTTTATACCGAACTGCACCCATAAAAGGCTGGTTAACACCCGTAAGTCACCGGGCTACACTCACCAGCACTTTCCAGCCGGGCCGGTGCTCTCCGGGCAGAACCTTTCCATCAGCCGCTGTCAGTTTTAAGCGACATGACCTCTGAAAATTCAGCAGGGCTTAAGGTTTAAGTGACTTTAATCAAGCCGACCTCAAATCGTGCTATGCAACGGTCACTATTACTTACTAAACTTGCAATATCGCCAACTTTTACTGAATACAACAAATGTTAGATCGCTTAACCCTTAACCTGCGCATGTGGCTGGTCGTCGGCATTTACTGGCTGATTTTCATTATTGTCATGGTCATCGGCACGACCGGCCTTATCAAAGGGCGCGATAGCCTGGTCCAGGTACACGACCACCGCATGCAAATCGCAGAAATGGTTAGCGCACTGACCGCCAATTTCTATGACTCACGGCTTAACGTTTTGCTGGCCTTTCAGCACGACCCCAAAGGGGCGCTCATCACACTGCATGACCACCCGATCGCCATGCACCTTGATGTCATTGCCAACAACCAGAAGTTAGCCGGTGAATTATGGTCAAAGATAGACCAGATGGTATCCGAGGGTGACGAGCTGCGCCTGACACAGGCCGCCAAAAACGCCCTTGACGCCTGGCGCACCAAAATCAACGATGCCGTCGAGGCCATTAAAAAAGACGATTTCTCGCCTGCCGTCATGAATGCTTTCCTGGTGGCGGGTCGCACCGAAGGCGCGGCCAATCTCAAGGCGCTTAAAGCCTTGCAAGACTACCAGACACAACGCGCCAAAACCGAAGCCAACGAAGCAGCTGCCCGCGTTGACACGGCGCTTTTGCTGTTCACACTGGTTGTACTGCTGGGTGCCGTACCCATGACCGTTTTCATGATCCTCAGCCTGCGCCGCCTGCGTAACGGCATGGCAGCTGCCAACCAGTCAGCCAAATGGATTGCAAACGGCGACCTGACCCACGACATCCACCCGCACGGACGCGATGAAGTGGCTCACCTGCTGGCCCAGTTGAGCGATATGCAAGACAACTTGCGAAACCTGATCTCGCAGATCAAGGCCCGCGCCGATACCATCGCCGAAGAATCGGTGCACGTTGCTGACGAAGCCGTCCAGCTGGCCGATCGCACAGAACAACAGGCGGCTGCCCTGATTGAAACGTCGGCAGCCACCGAAGAGCTGACCGCCACCGTTCAGCAGAATGCCGGTAATGCCAAAGCCGCCGAAACCATGGCCCAGAAAGCCACTACGGTTGCGCATGCGGGGGGTACAGCCGTTCACGATGTGGTCGAGACCATGCGCAAGATCAATGAATCCTCTGAACGCATCAGCGAAATCGTGGGCATCATCGACAGCATCGCCTTCCAGACCAACATCCTGGCCCTGAATGCTGCCGTTGAGGCCGCCCGTGCCGGCGAGGCCGGTCGTGGCTTTGCCGTCGTTGCCTCAGAGGTCCGCGCACTGGCGCAGCGCTCATCCTCTGCGGCCAATGAAGTCAAAACCCTCATCAACGACTCGGTCGACAAGGTCACCATTGGTAATGCCCAGGTCGAGAATGCCGGCCAGCGCATGTCCGAAATTGTCCAGAACAACGACGCCATGACATCACTGGTTCAGGAAATCTCGAACGCAAGCCAGGAGCAATCCATCGGTCTGCAACAGATCAACCAGGCCATCACGGCCATGGATGAAATGATCCAGAAAAACGTATCACTGGTGAGCGATACCACCGAGGCCACTAAGGCCCTGCGCGAACAAGCGTCAGAATTGCACCGTTCGGTTTCGGTCTTCAAGATCGGGCACGAAGGCCACGGGCAGCAAAACTGGTCAGCACCCCGTGCCGCACTGGGTCACAACGTTCAAGACGACTGAACCGTTGCCGCTGCTAGGGCCCGCTCACCATGAGGCCCTCGCGTTGCAGCGGCATATTGCCCGTTTGTTAGCTGTCAAAGTTAAAAGGCCCGGTACCACTACAGTACCGGGCCTTTTCACGTGTACTGTCAGCTGGCCATGCATTACTCCCATGGCCGCCTGAACAGTCAACCGTACTTGAGGTCTTCCAGAACATCATCGGTAGCAAACGATTTTGCGGGTGCAACATAGGGTTCAAGTACCTGATCAATGCCACCATACTTGATGCGGGTGACCAGCCCCATGGTATTCATACGCGCAATCAACGGAGCCGGGTCCAGCTCTTCGACATTCACCATCCGGGCGACGTCCCATGTGCCGTCGGCGATCAGCAGCGCCGCCGCTACCGGAGGCACACCGGCGGTATACGATATGGCCTGACTGCCCACTTCGTGGTAGCTTTCGGCATGGTCACAGACGTTGTACACCAGAACCTCGTGCGGACGGCCATTCAAGGTGCCTCTGACCAGATCACCAATGCACGTTTTGCCCGTGTAATCGGGTGCGAGCGAAGCCGGATCGGGCAGCACGGCCTTGACGACCTCAAGGGGAACAACCTCTTGGCCACGTGCCGTACGAACGGGCTGCTCTGACAGCAAGCCCAGATTCTTGAGTACCGTGAACACATTAATGTAATGGTCGCCAAAACCCATCCAGAACCGGATATTGGGCACCCCCAGATTGGCCGACATCGAATGCAGTTCATCGTGCCCTGTCAGGTAAGTGACACCTTTACCGGTGACCGGCATATCCCATTCTTTCCGGTGTTCGAACATCTGGTTGGCTTTCCAGACCCCGTTTTCCCACGACCACACCGTTGAGGTGAACTCACGAAAATTGGTTTCAGGATCAAAGTTGGTGGCAAAGTACCGACCATGACTGCCCGCATTGATGTCGATGATATCAATGGAGTCAACGGTATCGAAGTGATGATCAATCGCATAACGTGCATAGGCATTGACCACCCCCGGATCAAAACCAATTCCCAGCACAGCCGTGATACCGGCTTTGGCACATGCTTCGCGACGCTTCCATTCGTAGTTTGCATACCAGGGCGGCGTCTCGCACACCTTGCGTGGATCTTCATGAATCGCCGTATCCATATAGGCAGCACCGGTCTCGATGCACGCCTGCAGTACCGACATATTTACAAAAGGCGAACCCACATTGATGACGATCTGGCTGCGTGTCGCCCGGATGATGAACTTGGTGGCTTCGACATCAGTCGCATCCAGCGCATGCGCCTGAAGTACGCCGTCAACCTGCATACTGCCCTTGGCATGAATGGAATCGATAATGCGGTGACACTTGGACAAGGTGCGCGACGCAATATGAATATCGCCAAGCACCGCATTATTCTGGGCACACTTGTGTGCAACCACCTGGGCCACCCCGCCGGCACCAATGATGAGAACGTTACGTTTCATGTGATTTTCTCTTTTAATACGCCCGAAGGCATGATTTGTCACACCGACTCTGTGGCCACAACTGCCCTAGGACAGGCTGGCAACGTAGTCGTCGTAGGAAAAGTCCCGGACCTGCCGCACTGTGCCGTCAGTTTCCCGGATTGCAATCGACGGCATGGTGACGCCGTTGAACCAATTTTTCTTGACCATCGTATAGCCGCCCGCATCGCCAATCGATATGCGGTCGCCAACAGTCAAGGGTTTGCTGAACCGACCCTCGCCGAAAATGTCACCCGCCAGGCAGGTTTTGCCGCAGATTTCGTACACATGATCGCCCTGCCCCTCGCCCAATGGGGCTGTTTCGCGATAAATAAGCAAATCAAGCATGTGGGCTTCGGTAGAACTATCGACAACCGCCAGCGGCTTGCCGTTGAACCCGATATCCAACACGCTGACTTCCAGCGTGGTGGTATGCCGCACAGTGGCCTCACCAGGTTCAAGATAGACCTGAACCCCCCAGGTGTCGGCAAACCGGCGCAAACGCGCACAAAATTCGGCTACCGGGTACCCCGGCGCGGTAAAACTGATGCCCCCACCCAAACTGACCCAGTCAAGCTGCTTGAGCAATTCACCATAACGTTGCTCGACATCGGCCAGCAAGGCGTCGAACCGTGCAAAATCGCGGTTCTCGCAATTATTGTGAATCATTACGCCGGAAATCTGCCCGGACACCTCAAGCAGCTTCTGAAGGCTGGATTCACCCAAACGGCTGAAGGGCCGGGCCGGATCTGCCAGATCGAAGCCGGCGCAACTGACCCCGGGGTTAAGACGCACCCCAACGGGTTTGCCCTGGGCGGCCGTACCGAAACGTTCAAGCTGACTGAGCGAATTAAAAATAATCTTGTCGCAATGAGCCACCACCTCGGCAATTTCATGATCGGCAAACGCCACGCTGTACGCATGGGTTTCGCCACCGAACTTCTGGTGGCCGAGCTTCACTTCGTAAAGCGATGACGACGTCGTGCCATCCATGAACGGACGCATGGTGTCAAACACTGACCAGGTGGCAAAACACTTCAAGGCCAGCAGTACCTTGGCACCGGACTGCTGACGTACCGTGTTGATAATTTCAAGGTTACGCAGCAGCGCTGCCTTGTCGATAAGGTAATACGGGGTTGGTAGCATGGCTCTTTCTGAACAGGCGCCGCCATCGGGCAACGCAAAACATTCAGCAGCACACCGGCATTGAGCAGGAGGCTGCCATCAACATCAAACCTGGGACGTCTTGCTCTTTTTTGCTTCGTGATGCGCGATCTGCACCGGCGACTGACCCGGGAAGGTAACCACCAACGTCAGTTTCCCGCCAATGCTTTCGACGTAATGCCGCAAGGTTGACAGCAACATGTCGTTGCGTTTTTCCAGACGCGAAATGGTGTCTTGACCCACCCCCAACGCCAGCGCCATGGTTTCTTGCGTCTGCCCGGACCGCTTGCGTATGTCTTTGAGCGTAAGTACCGACAGCCCGTTTATCAAGGCTTGTTGACCAGAGTCAATATTTTTTTTTGACATTGAGGTATCTTGCGTATGGAACCCGCACGGCATTGCCGAGCGGTCATTTATTTGACACAAAAATGTAATTATGTCTTAAATGACATATGGTGTCAAATACATAAACCAACCGAGGACAAACCATGTCATTACGAATCAACGATATTGCTCCGAACTTCACCGTCGACTCCACCGCCGGCAAGCTGACCCTGCACGACTGGATCGGTGACAGCTATGCCATCCTGTTCTCGCACCCCAAAGACTTCACCCCGGTTTGCACCACAGAATTCGGTGCCGTTGCCCAGTTGGCCCCCGAATTTGCGAAGCGCAACACCAAGGTTATGGGTGTGTCGGTTGACAGCGTTGAAGAACACATGAAGTGGAAGCGCGACATCGAAGCCGTCGCCGGCGCACCGGCCGACTTTCCGATTATTGACGACACCTCGCTTGAGGTATCAAAGCTGTACAACATGCTGCCTGCCAATGCCTACTTGCCGGATGGCCGCACGCCGGCTGACAGCGCCACGGTGCGTACCGTTTTCATTATTGGCCCCGACAAAAAAATCCGCCTGACCATGTCGTACCCCATGTCGGTCGGCCGAAACTTTGCCGAAATCTTGCGTGCCCTTGACGCCATTCAGGCAACCGATGGCGTGCCCATTGCCACGCCGGCCAACTGGGTACCCGGCCAAGACGTTATCGTGGCCCTGAGCTTATCGGATGAGCAGGCCAGAGAAAAATTCGGCAGCATTGACATCAAGCTGCCGTACCTGCGCTTTACCAAAGCACCTCAGAAATAAGCTGGCCTCGAACTGCCGGATATAGACCCGGCATTCAGGCGTGGCCCCCTCCGGGTATTGCCGCATGCGATACCTGGGGGGGATTTTTCACCTGTTCAAGCCATGCCGAGGCGTCTTGCGGACGCCCGTACAAATACCCCTGGTACACCACCGCATGGCCACGCGACTGTAAAAAGTCAACCTGCGCCCGGGTTTCAACCCCTTCTGCAACCACCACCAGCTTCATGTGGCGCGCAACAGCCAGTATCGACTCGACCAGTGCTGCACTGTCTGCATTAACCGGCGCCTCATGGACAAAAGCCTTGTCAATTTTCAGTTCGTGAATCGGCAAATCTTTAACATAGGTCAGAGACGCATACCCGGTTCCGAAATCATCCAGCGAAAAATGAATCCCCAATGTACTGAGGGTCTTCATTTTCTGGATCACATCACTCACATCATTGATCAACACGCTTTCGGTAACCTCGAAGGTCAGCGCCGAGGGCGACGCCCCGGTTCGGGCCAGCGTCTGTTGAACGTGCTCGACAAAATCATGTTGATGGAATTGCCGGGGGCTGATATTTATGGACACCCGAAAGCCTTCCGTCGCCGGAAACGCGCCCTGCCCCTGCAACGTGCAAATGCGGTCGAGCATCCAGTTGCCGACATCAACGATAAGATCGGTTTCCTCGGCCAACGGGATGAATGAAGCCGGTGATACAAGACCCAACTCGGGGTGCTCCCAGCGTACCAGCGCCTCGGCCCCAACCACCCGTCCGGCGGCATCGACCTGCGATTGCAGATAGGCACGCAGCTGACCGGCCGGAATTCCGGCTCGCAGCTCACGCTCGAGATGGAACTGGCGCTCGGCCACCGTTGACATGGAACGCTCGTAAACGACGCTGCGATTCCCCCCGCTGACCTTGGCCCGATGCATCGCGGTATCGGCGCGACGCAAAACCTCGCCCGCCGTATCGGTTTCAGAAACGGGGAAATAACTGATACCGATACTGGACAACACCGAAACCTGAATACCATCAATATCAAAAGGCTGGCTCATGGTCTCGCGTATGCGAGCCAATAATGCCGCAACCTCTGTGCCCGCCTCGGCCCTTGTGTCAAACAAGGCTTCTGCCAACACCAGAAACTCGCTGCCGGTCAGATGCGCCAACTCGGCCTTTCCGGTTGTACAGACTTGCAGTCGCCGCGCCACCTTCACCAGCAGCCGATCGCCAAAATCATGGCCACGCGCATCGTTGTAACGGGAAAACCTGTCAAGATGGATAAGCAGCAAGGCCCCGTAACGTGCACCCACAACGGCCGCCTCGAGCTGCTGCTGCAAATACCCCAGCATGAACTGGCGATTGGGCAACCCGGTAAGGCCATCGTAGTAGGCCAACCGGTGAAGACGCGCCCTGGAACGCTCGCGCTCGTCATAATCTTGAAACAACAGACAAACTACCATGGTGGCAAGCGGGTAGGCCAGCAAGACTGTCAACCAGATTTCCCTGATAATGCCCCACCCCACCCCGCCAGGCAAGAGCAGGAACATGAGGAGCATGATGGTGTGTACCGCCAGCCCGCCCAACCAGGCCTGCCAGGCAGAAACGGGTGCGCCAGTGCGCAGCCGCCAGACATGGTAAAGGCTGCCGACAACACCCGACATGGCGATTGTGGACAAACCAACCCACACGCCGGTGCCACCCAGTGACCAGCGGTACAGGCCCATGATGGCGGCGCCGATGGCCGCCACCCAAGGGCCGCCGAAGACAGCCCCCACAAACAGCAAGATGGTACGACCATCAAAAATGATGCCATTGCCATAGTCGGCCGGTGCCAGCATGACAGCCACGCCACCCAGCCCCAGCAAAACCCCGAAAACTACCCTGCCATCGCGGGCATTGCGCGCGCGAAAGGGAATTGCGACCTGAAACAGCACAACCAGTGCAACCAGCAGTGCGACGTTCTTGACCAGGTCTATGGCCAGCATGATGTGCCCTGAAAAATGAACATGGGGTAACTTGGACGGCTAAAAGCCAAACGGGTTAATGATACCCGTTCAGCTTACCCCGATTTCATTTTGTCGCACAGCACCATGAACAGTTACTATGCAAGCAAATCTGACAATGTCCCGGCCTGTCGGCCGCACCAGATCTGCAGCGTTCAAACGTGTCAGGCCTCATCCAATGCAACTTGCTCCAGCCAGTGGTCATCAAGCTCGGGCAATGGGATCGCATCGATCAGGGTTCGGGTGATCTCGCTTTGCGGCGCATTGAAAACCTGCTCGCAAGGGCCTGCATCCACAATTTCGCCATGGTTGAGCACAATTACTTGTGAACATACCGTACGTATGACCGACAAATCATGACTGATGAATGCAATGGTCAGATTCATGTCGGCAGCAAGATCTTGCAACAAGGCCAATACCTGCGCCTGCGAAGACACATCGAGACCCGAAACAATTTCATCGGCCAGAATGAACGCCGGATTCAATGCAATCGCCCGCGCAATACCCACACGCTGACGCTGCCCACCCGATAACTCATGGGGGTATCGCTGCGCAAACGCCCCGGGCAGGCCGACCCGCTCCAGGGCCTCAAGGGCCAACATTTTCGAATCACGAAAACCATAACGCTCGATCGGCGCTGCAACGATGTGACCGATCGTATGGCGCGGATTCAGTGATGACATCGGATCCTGGAAAATCATTTGCAGATCACGCCGCAACGGTTTGATCTGCTCTTCCGGCAAACGACCGATATCTTGCCCCCTGAACAGTACCTGACCAGAGGACGCCGACAGCAGCCGCACCAGAACACGCCCAAGGGTGGACTTGCCGGAACCACTTTCACCCACAATGCCGACAATCTCGCCTTTGGGCAAATCAAACGTCAGCCCCTTGAGAATATCAATGCGGGGGGCCGGCCCGAACAATTTCTTGCGCGACATGTCCGGCAAGGAAAGACGCAGGTCCTTGACCTGAAACAAGGGTTCAGACATGGGCAGCTCCGTTCATATCAGCGAGGGCAATTTCCCTTTTAAGCGTAGTAATAAGCTCTGGCGGAACGGGTTTGAGCGGCTCATCAGGGTGGGTATAGCGCGGAGTGGCGCCGATAAGAGCACGCGTGTACGGGTGTTGCGGGTTGGCGAACACATCGCGCGTCGGCGCACTTTCCATGATTTTCCCGGCAAACAGCACCGTCACGGTCTGGCTGATCTTGGCCACCACACCCATATCGTGGGTCACAAAGAGTACCGCCGTCCCTGATTCAGCCTGTAATTCGCGAATCAGGCGCAAAATCTGCTTTTGCACTGTAACGTCAAGTGCCGTGGTCGGCTCGTCAGCCACAATCAGTTTGGGCCGTGGCGCAAACGCTGCGGCAATCAGAACCCGCTGACGCATGCCCCCCGAAAGCTCATGAGGATACGACACCAGGACACGTTTGGGATCACGGATACGCACCCGATCGAGCAGCTCAAGGGCACGGGCCTCGGCATCGGCAGAACTCCACCCCAGGCGTTTGACCAGACGTTCGGTAATCTGCACCCCGATACGTCGCGACGGATTCAGGGCTGTCAGCGGATCTTGCGGAATCAGTGAGGCCACCGAAGCCACGGTCTGACGACGCCGCGCCGGGCTCAGGTTGCCCAGATCTTCGCCCTGCAGCAGGATCTGACCTGACGTAATTTGAGTGCTGGTGGGCAGTACCCCCAGCACGGCCTTGCCGATCATGCTTTTACCGGCACCGCTTTCGCCCACCAGGGCACGTACCTCGCCGGGATAAACGGTCAGCGACACATCGCGCAACAAGCGCGGACCACCGCGCAAAGCCACGTTAAGCCCCTTGACTTCCAGTGTAGGCTGACGGACATCATCGTGTTGATTCATTTTTTTTTCAGAGGTCATGATACTTACCGTGCCAAGGGGTCGAATTGATCTTTCAGGCCTTCACCCAACTGGCTGAAGGACAGCACCGTCAGGAACAGGACAATCAGCGGAACAACCAGCACCCACCAGGCAAAGTGAATCGTTGCACGGCCCTCGGCAATCATGCCCCCCCAGGTTGGCGAGTCGGACGAGATCGACAAATTGACGAAACTCAAAATCGCCTCGACGATGACAGCGACCCCCATTTCAAGTGACAGCAAGGCAATGATGGTGGGCAACACATTGGGCACGACCTCGCCCACCAGCGCACCCAGGCGCGTTGCACCACCGATACGGGCTGACTGCACGTAATCCATGCGGCTTTGCACCATGGTTTCGGCACGAATCACCCGAGCGAAACGTGTCCAGTCAATGATGGCAATCGCCAGAATCACGGACGTCAGACCGGCACCCAGCACCGCCACCAGCAAAATGGAAAACAGTACGGGCGGAAAGGCCATCCAGATTTCAATCAGGCGGGAAACCACACGGTCAACCCAGCCGCCAAAATAGCCCGCCAGCAAGCCCAATACAGACCCGAAAATGCAGGCTGCCGTTGCAGCGATCAGGGCAACCGTCAGGGCAATTTGCGCCCCGTACATGACGCGTGACAAGACATCACGCCCCAGGCTGTCGGTACCCAGAAAATAACCGGCTTCATAGCCCGAAAAACCAATCGGCGGCAAACGCTCGAGCATGAGGTCTTGCTCAAGCGGGTTATGCGGTGCCAGCAACGGCGCCAGAATGGCAATCAGGGCCACCAGGATCAGCCATGAGGCCGACAACCAGAGCCGCATATTTTTTTTACGATACCGCGCCCGTGGCTCGGAGGGAACGGCATTTACAGTTGCTTCAGCCATGACGCAATCTCGGATTCAGGAAGGTATACAAAAGGTCAACCACAAGGTTCACCAGAATGAACAGGCAAGCGAACATCAGGACAATGCCCTGAATCAGCGGCAAATCGCGGTTGATAACCGCGTCAATCGCCATGTTCCCCAGCCCTTCATATGCAAACAGGCGCTCAACAATGACCGTGCCACCGATCAGGAAGGTGAACTGCACACCCACCAACGTCAGTGTCGGCAGTGCCGCATTGCGCAAGGCTTCACGCAGAATGACTTGCGTTTCGGTGAAGCCGCGGACACGGGCCAATACGGTGTAGTCAAGCTGAAGCACATCTTTGAGGCTCTGCTTGAGCAATTGCGAAATGATCGCTGCCAGCGGTAGCGCCAGTGACAGCGCAGGCATCAACATGTGCGCGAGCAGATCGCGCAGCACATCAAAACGCAAGCGCACCAATGCTTCAAAGAAATAGAAATTGGTAGTGAAACCCAGATCCAGCGACGGAGAAATACGACCAGAAATAAAGAACACCGGCCACAGCACGCCAAACAGCAAGATCAGCAACAGACCCCACAAAAAATCGGGGATGGACAAGGTAGCACCGTTAAACAGATCAACTGCCGCCTCTGGCGTTCGACCTCGTTCTTTCGCACCCAGAACGGCCGTGAAACCGCCAATGGCCAACGCAATCAGAAGCGCCAGAATGGACAACTCAAGCGTGGCAGGCAAACGTTCAAGCACCAGCAACGATACCGGCTGCTTGAAACTGATGGACGTACCAAAATCACCCTGGAGCACACCCCCGATCCAGATAAAAAATTGCTGGACCAATGGCTTGTCAAGACCGTACAGCGCGGTGAGCTGGGCAATATCGGCTTCGGTAGCGCCCGGGGAAATCATCATGGCAATCGGGTTACCCGGCGCCACGCGAATCAATATAAAGACAACAATAGCGACTCCGGCCAGCGTGACGAGCATCGTGGCCAGGCGCATTAAAATGGATTTCAACATGAATGCAGCAACGTTGTTGAAGAGATGGGACGGGTGGCCCGTGGGGCCACCCGCAACGGCATGAAGCGTTATATCAAGCCGGCTTGATCGACTGCGGCGTAACATCGCCCGCCGCGTTCGGGGGCACCACGACCTTGTCGGAATGGATGACAGGCAAGACGTACTGGATCAACGGAATGACATAACCGTTTTGCATGATGTACTCGCTGACATCACGCCAGCCCTTGATACGCTCTTTTTCATCGGCAATTACCCACAACGGCGCAATTTTTTCGATCAGATCGGGCGAATCCCAGACCGAGTGCGGCGACGGGCCGAACATCGAGTGACCGGTAGACGTTGTGGGGTCACCAATCGCGTTGCCCCAGTTGTAGAACGCCGCCGGAGCCAGGGCATCGGCAGGACGCAGTTCAAAGTGCTTGGCCATTTCGTAGATCTCGATTTCGGCATCGATACCGACACGGCGCCACATGCCGACAATCGCCTGGATCATCTCGTAGTCTTTGGGCTTGTAACCACGTGTGGTCTGAATCTTGAATTTGACCGGTTTTTCAGGTGAATACCCGGACGCAGCAAGCAGCTCTTTGGCCTTTTCAGGGTTGTATTCGAATTTTAGGTTGGGATCAAACGCATCGTATTCGGGCGCATCAAGCGTCGACAGGGGCACACCATAGCCGCGCAGCAGACGGTCAACAATAAGTTTCTTGTCGATGGCATGATGAGCCGCCAGACGGACGTTTTTGTCGAGCATCGGCCCAACGTCATTCAGGAAGATCATGCCGATGTCCGCGATCGGGAATGCCTCACCCTTGAGACCGGGTTTCTTGCGCAGACGATCGTACTCTTCGTACGGAATTTCCATGGTGACGTGCGCGTTGCCGGACTCGACTTCAGCCACACGGCTGGCCGCATCGGGCACGAACTTGATGGTTACGACGTCGAATGCCGGCTTTGGACCCCAGTAATCTTTGTGAGCCACCAGACGCACGTAGGCACCACGCTCGTAGGCGTCTACCTTGTACGGACCGCTGCCAATCGGTGCCTTTTCAAAACCTTCGGCACCGACGCGCTCGTAGTAGGCTTTGGGCATCACGTAACCCGTCAGGAACGCCATCCATTTGAAAATAGTGGGTTCAAACTGGGTCAGGTCAGCGGTAACCACATTGCCATTGGCCTGAATATTGGTAAGATTTTTCCAGACGAAATTGCCAGGGTTGCCGGTTGCCGGATCGCCGGCACGCTGCAGCGACCATGCCACATCTTCTGCGGTAAGGTCGGAACCATCGTGCCACTTCACGCCGTCACGGACCACCATGCGAACCTTGGTGTTGTTATCGGTAAAACCCCACTCGGTCAAGATGCCGGGCGCAAAGCTGAGGTCAGGATTCTGCTGGATGAAGTGATCAAAAACCGACAAATACAAGGCCTGAATCTTTGGGCTCACGCCATTGGGACCCGTGGTGGGGTCCCAGCTGGGGATACCCGTGCTGTAGGCGATGACCAGGTCTTTGCCCGCTTGCTGGGCAAAGGCTGGCATGCCAATGGCTGAAACGCCTGCAGCGGCCAGGCTAAGCTGCAAAAAGTCGCGTCTGGTATGAGTCATGGATAGCTTCCTTTAGTGGGGGACGATGGCTTTGCGCCTGTTAATTTTGTTTACAAAGCGCAAAGCCGTATTTCGTTTTACATATTAAAGGTTGAAGATTGAACTACCCACTGGTGTTAACCCGATAATTAGCGTAAATCCTGAGCCACCATGAAGCCTGAGCCCGCGCCGGTGCCGCCACCCGGCCAGACGGCGGCCCCCACCATGAACAGCCCCTTCACCGGGGTGTGGCCATCGGCAAATCCGCGTACCGGACGGAACAGGAAATTCTGTGACAAATGATGCGACCCGCAGACCTGATCACCACCCACGAGATTCGGATTCTCGGCCTCAAGATCGAGTGGTGAAACCACGTGGCGACCCAGCACCTGCCCGGCCAGCCCCGGGGCATACTGTTCAATCTGGGCAATGACCCGGTCAGCGTACGCTTCTTTGATGTCAGCCCAATGACGCCCCTGGATCTGGCCTGCGGCGTCACCACGGATTTCTGCAGGCAAGCAACGCACCTGAACCCATAGCGTATGCTGCCCTTCCGGCGCGCGCGAGGGGTCAAACACCGTAGGCTGCCCCACCACCAATACGGGTGCATCAGGCAGCAGACCCGCCATCGCCTGCTGATACGTACGCGACAGGTCATTCAGCGTCGGCCCGATATGAACGTAGGCAAACTTGCGCAACGCCCCGGCCTGCCAGTTCGGCAAATCAGACAATGCCAGATGAATCATCATGGTGCCTGGCGCATGCCTGAAATCCTTCATGCCACGATCGAAACGACGGTCGGTCGTTTGCCCTGACAAAAGCCGCATCAAGAGGCCCGGAGCCACATTGGCAATCACACGATCAGCCGGCAGCGACTCACCACCGGCCAGCACCACGCCTTTGACAACGCCCGCCTGAACATCGATACGGGTCACCTCGGCGCTGCACCTGACCTGACCGCCACGCGATTCAATAACCTTGACCAAGGCCCGGGTAACCGTGTCTGCGCCCCCTTTCCCGATCACCATGCCCATGGCCTGCCCGGCAAAACTTTCCAGGAACGGAAAAATGGCCCCACCGGAAATATCCGGTGCAAAATCAAGGTGCAACCCCCAGGTGGCCAGCGCCGCATGCAGGCGAGGATCGCGGAACGTCTGCTCAACCCAGTTTCTGGGAGAGGACACCAGCAGTTTCAACAGATCAAGCGTGCCCTCAACCCCCTGGCTGCGCAGCACCTGCCAACCCGCCTTGGTCAAGCCCCCTTTGGTCATACGCGCAGACAATAGCGACACCAGGGCACCCGCTTTGCCCGGAAATGCCTCAAGACCTGCCTTCCAGGCCGCCTGATCGTCCGGGTCGGGAATCGTGGCCAACGTTTCCTGAAGGTCCATCGACACCCCAAAATAATCACCGCCCGGGAATACGGACGCAAAAGGCCGGTTCACCGGCACAAACTCAAGGCCATGAGTCGCCAGAGTGGCCGCATGCGTCTTGTGAAAGCCTGATCCGGCGAACATCGACAGGTTCATGGCCGCCACATCGTGGCGAAAGCCGGGCAGCGTCAGGGCCTCGGTACGCACCGCGCCGCCCGGACGGTCAAGCCGCTCAAGCACCGTCACGGCATGCCCTTTGAGCGCCAGCTCAGCGGCAGACACCAGCCCGTTGATCCCCGAGCCAATCACAATCACATTCATGGTTACACCCTGTGTTTAATGCAAATTTGAATTTTGCCGCCATGCGGCCCAGGCCCGTTTCATCAGACCGAAGCCGCGATTATGAAACCTGTACGCGCCCCCGACAAGCGTTTCAGCCTTGCGTACAGCCCGCCGACGGGCGGGTGCCAACCCCGCAACGCGGATCCGATAAAGGATTCACGCCTATTTGTGTCATAATGTCGGCCTTCGCGTCCATGGCGGAATTGGTAGACGCAAGAGACTTAAAATCTCTCGCCCTTTGGGCGTGCCGGTTCGATTCCGGCTGGACGCACCAGTAAAAGTGTTGCATTGGCTGTTAAGGGATTGCGGCTGTTCCGCATTGTTCCATAACGAATGTTCCGCATTTCACGCAAAAAGCCCACCATTGAGCGGGCTTTTTTTGCGTCACGGGCATACCCTTTCTATACCTTCCCTACCAATCTTGTTACCATTGGCAATCGGGATGTCACATACCGTAAGTTCGCCGGCTCGTGCCGGCGAGCTGTTTGCAAAACTTCCATGATCTGACGTTAACCGGGCTGTCCATCAGGCCGGCTCTATAACCATAATCACGAGACACATCAAACCTATGACAATGCTATGGAAACGCCTGGGGCTGGGGCTGAAGCTTTCAGTCACCAACTTTGTTCTTTTCGCGATACTCACCGGCGCCCTGATTTCACTGATCAGCTATTCCGTGTCCAATGCCATCGAATCGCGCGAAGAACGCGAAATGATGGTGCGCAGCACAATGCTCAAAGACCTTATTGCGGCATTCGACTACGATCTGCGTGTCAGAACCCGGAAAATTTCCGAAGCCTTGCACAAGCAATTGGGTGGTCGCCTGGACGTCTCACCGGCGTTCATGGAAATCAACGGGCAGAAGGCGCCGATATTCCTGCATGACGGGTTTGTAATCAACGAAACCTACGACCTGGTCGACCAGTTCCGCAACACCACCAGCGCTATGTCGTCCATCATGGCACGCGTCGATGACGACTTCGTACGCATCACCACGTCCCTCGTCAACGACAAAAACGAAAGACCTGTTGGCACCCTGCTCGACCGGAACAACCCGGGCTATATCGCGGCTATGGCCGGCCAGTCACACACCGGCCTGGCCGAGCTGTTTGGCCGCCAGTACATGACGCATTATGAACCCATCATCGAAAAAGGCAACATCATCGGGCTGACCTTCGTTGGCCTCGATTTCTCCGACTTCCTGACCACCCTGAAAGACAAAATCAGGGCGTTGAAAGTGGGTGAAACCGGGTATTACTACGTACTGAATGCCGCCAAAGGACCAAAGTATGGCGAACTCGTGATACACCCGGCACAAGAAGGCCAGAACATTCTGGCGGCCAAAGATGCCGACGGGCGTGAGTTCATCCGGGATCTGATGCAACAACGTGAGGGGTATATGCATTACCCCTGGATCAATACCGCCCTCGGGGAAAAAGCCCCGCGTGAAAAGCTGGTTGCATTCACCTACTACGAACCCTGGGAATGGATCATCGCCGGCGGCACCTACACAGAAGAGTACACCCGGGAAATCACCGCGCTGATCAACACCTTTATCCTTATCGGCCTGATTGCACTCGTGCTGGTATCGATTCTGTGGTATTGGCTGATCAAGGTCCTGATCGTCAAACCGCTGGGTGCAGTGGGTACCGTCGCAGAAACTATTTCCACCGGCGACCTGACGGTTCAAATGCACATCGACCGCCAGGACGAAATTGGTCACCTGATGGGTTCGATCAACCGAATCACCGAAGGGCTGACCCGCGTTGTCGGCACTGTTCGTGCCGACGCTTATAGCCTGGCCTCTGCCAGTGCGCAAATCGCCCAAGGCAACCAGGACCTTAGCGCACGCACCGAAAGCCAGGCCAGCGCACTAACCGAAACGGCAGCTTCCATGGAAGAGCTGGAAGCCACCGTACGCCAGAATGCCGACAACGCCGGCACAGCAAACCAACTGGCCTCACAAGCCAGTGCGGTGGCTGAACGAGGCGGTCAGGTCGTCTCTGAAGTGGTTGACACCATGCAAGGCATCAATGACTCGTCACGCCGCATTGCCGACATCATCAGCGTTATCGACAGCATCGCGTTCCAGACCAATATTCTGGCGCTGAACGCCGCTGTAGAAGCCGCGCGTGCCGGTGAGCACGGCCAAGGCTTTGCCGTTGTGGCATCAGAAGTGCGCAGCTTGTCTGCGCGCAGTGCGGCGGCCGCCAAAGAAATCCGCGAACTGATCAACGACAGCGTGCAACGCGTTGAAAATGGCACTGAGCTGGTGCATCGGGCCGGCACGACCATGTCAGAAGTCGTACAAAGTATCCAGCGCGTGACCGACATCATGCGTGAAATCAGCGCGGCCAGCACCGAACAGCAACAAGGGGTCGGCCAGATCGCCGATGCCGTTACGCAAATGGACCAGGCCGTCCAGCAGAACTCGGCGCTGGTTGAAGAAATGGCCGCTGCGGCCGCCAGCCTGCGCGAGCAATCAGATGACCTGGTCGAGGCCGTCTCTGTTTTCCGCCTTGACCAGAACGACCATCAGGGCGGGGGCAACTCCCAGGCCCAGGGCGGCTCTCATGCCCATACCCGGGGCGGCAGCCACCCCACTACCCCACAACTGGCGCATTAAGACACGGCTTGAACTCACCGGTGTCCGGGTTTCGCAAGAACAGGACACCGGTAGCCACACCGAAATAGGTACCGTGCAATTCAAGCTCGCCACGCTCAACACGCCGGCGAATGAACGGAAACGTCATCAGGTTGCGCAAACTCTCTTCAACAACTGCCAGTTCCAGTCGTTTCAGATCGCTTTTATAGTCACCCGTCGACTCGCCCAGGCGCTGGGCAACCGGTTCAATCTGCGACATCCACTTACGGATGAAATCACCCTGGCTCAACGGCTCGGCACGATCGTGAAACGCCTTGATGCCCCCGCACGATGCGTGGCCCAGCACCACAATGTGCTTGACATTCAGACCATTGACGCCGAACTCGATGGCCGCACTGGTGCCATGATGCGACTCGCTACCCGACTCGTAAGGCGGTACAAGATTGGCCACGTTACGGACCACAAACATTTCTCCGGGGCCAGCATCAAAAATGACCTCGGGGGAAACCCGCGAATCGCAACAACCAATCAACATGATTTCAGGGTTCTGACCTTTTTCTGCCAGCTTCTGGTAACGGCTGCTTTCAGTCTGGAAGCGGCCGTCAAGAAAACTTTGATAACCTTCGGAAAGCCGGGATGGGAACATGGGTCTGACTCCTTCTGACAATACTCACAAAAAAGGCACAAAAAACGCGGCCCGAAGACTGCATTTTTTGTGCCTGCGGCACACGGAACGGGCGCACGAAGACGCCCGTTAGTGGCGATGGATATTACGCCTCGGGGGCTGCCGTCGGCGCAGGGCCGGCCGGGCCGCCCTGGGCTTCAATGCCACCCAACGGTTTCATGGACAAACGCAAACGACCCTTGTCATCGGCCTCGATGACCTTGATCTTGACGGTCTGCCCCACCTTGAGTACGTCATTGATGTTGTTGATACGGTAGTTGGCAATTTCAGAAATGTGCAGCAAGCCATCACGCCCCGGCAAGACCTGAACGATAGCGCCAAAGTCAAGCAGACGTAAAACCGGACCTTCGTAATCTTGACCAACTTCAACGTCGGCGGTCAATTCTTTGATGCGGCGTTCCGCTTCATGGGCACGATCAAGATCGGCACTGGAAATCGTGATGGTGCCATCATCGCCAATGTCGATTTGCGTTCCGGTTTCTTCGGTCAGGGCACGAATGGTCGCACCACCTTTGCCGATGACATCGCGAATTTTTTCAGGGTTGATCTTTACCGTGATCATGCGGGGTGCAAATGCCGACAACTCGGTGCGGGAGCCATCAATGGCTTCCTGCATCTTGCCCAGAATGTGCAGACGCCCTTCACGTGCCTGGGCCAATGCCACCTGCATGATCTCTTTGGTAATACCCTGGATCTTGATGTCCATTTGCAGCGCGGTAATACCATTGACGGTACCGGCCACTTTGAAATCCATATCGCCCAGGTGGTCTTCATCACCCAGAATGTCGGTCAGTACCGCAAACTTGCCACCGTCCTTGATCAGGCCCATGGCGACGCCGGCCACGTGCTCTTTGACGGGCACGCCGGCATCCATCATGGCCAACGAACCGCCACAAACCGAAGCCATCGACGACGACCCGTTGGACTCGGTGATTTCGGAAACAATACGGATGGTGTACTGAAATTCATCGGCTGCCGGCAGCGTTGACACCAGCGAACGCTTGGCCAGACGACCATGGCCGATTTCGCGACGCTTGGGCACACCAAAACGCCCGGTTTCGCCCGTTGCAAACGGAGGCATGTTGTAGTGCAGCATAAAGCGGTCACGGGACTCGCCCATGATCGAATCGATAATTTGTTCGTCTTGCTTGGTACCCAGTGTGGCAACCACCAGTGCCTGGGTTTCACCACGCGTAAACAGGGCGCTGCCGTGCGCACGGGGCAACACGCCCAGACGGATGCTGATGGGGCGAACCGTACGGGTATCGCGACCATCGATGCGGGGTTCACCCGACAAGATCTGGGTACGCACAATCGCCGACTCAAGGTCGAACAGAATGTTTTCGACCTCGACCGAATCGGGTGCTGCTTCTTCTTTGGCGGCAGCATGCTCTTCGAGCCTGGCCTTGACGTTGGCATAGACAGCGCGCACTGCGTCAGTACGCGCCTGCTTCTCGCGAATCTGATAAGCCGCAACGAGCTCTTCACCTGCAGCCGCTTTGACGGCAGTGATAAGCGCTTCATTTTTGGCAGGCGCCTGCCATTCCCACTCGGGCTTGCCGGCTTCGGCAACCAGATCATGGATGGCGTTGATCGCGGCTTGCATCTGGTCATGACCAAACACCACACCGCCCAGCATCAGTTCTTCCGAAAGCTGACGGGCTTCGGACTCAACCATCAGAACAGCCGCTTCAGTACCCGCAACAATCAGATCCATGTCGGAAGATTTCAGCTGCGATGTAGTCGGGTTCAGCACGTATTGACCATTAATGTAGCC
>JAAYID010000398.1 GCA_012744285.1 Alcaligenaceae bacterium | reverse complement strand
GCCCGCCTCGGTGGCCATCAACTGATCGACCGCCCGGTTCAGGTGGTCAGGCCACGGGCGTGCCATCAATGAGTACGTGAATGTCTTCAGCGATGGTGCAAACGGGTTCTTGATCTGACCTTCCAGTGCCCGGGTCAAATATCGACGCACAATCTCGGCATATTCACGGGTAATACGTTCGGTGCTTTCGGCAATGGTGTTGCTGGCGTGTATACGGTAGGCATACAGCTTTTCGCGCAAGATAATGGGCTCTTCAAGCAGACAAAACCGCAACACGAAGTCTACGTCGTGGGCATAACGAAAATCATCGAAGTAACCGACGTCGTCCAGCACCGAACGGTGAAACACCAGGTTCCCGGTGGAAATCGCAATGTTGTAGCGCAGCAGCAAACTGGAGATGCTGGGCGCAAGGTCCAGTTCTTCCATTTTGACGTCGGCATACCACGAGCGCCATGGGTGGTCGTGTGACAGTGGCTTGCTGTCGTCATCGATCGGGTCGACATAGGTGAAGACCATGCGGGCGCGCTGAGCCCGGGCCGCACCGACACACCGGGACAGACGGCCTGGCAGGTACAGGTCATCAGAATTCAGAATGGCCAGGTATTCGCCGCGTGCTTGCGCCAACCCTTCGTTGATTGTGTTGTGCGCGCCCTTGTTAGGCCGGGTGTAAAACGACACCGTCACCCCTTCAGGCAGGGGGTGGCTGGCCAGATAATCATTGATGACCTTGACGCTGGCATCGGTCGAGCCATCGTCAATCATGATCAGTTCGAGCGGACGCAGGTCTTGCTCGATAATGGAACGAATCGCGTTCACCACATACTTTTCGTGGTTGTAAACGGGCATGACCACTGAAATAGCGGGTGTAGGCGACATCTTTAAAAGTGCTTCAGATCAAAAGGTTGGAAAACAGGGTCTGGCCCCTGCGAATATCGTGTAGCATCCGCGCACAGCCATCTTCAAATGACAATGAAGGGCGCCAGTTCAGTTCGGTGCCGGCCTTGGTGATGTCCAGCACGCTGACCGGTACATCGAACGCCCGGCCCGGTAAGTAATTGACCTGTGGGTTTAACCCCAGGCGCGAGCGCAGGGTATCGATAATGCTGTTCAACGACACACCATGACCACTGGCCACATTGAATACGGGCAATGGGTCGGCGGGTGCAAAGTGGGCCTGGCTCAGGCGAATCAGGCCTGCAGCCAAATCGGCAATATGGATGTAATCGCGCACCACTGAACCATCACCCCAGATGGTGATGGGTTCCTGTTCAAGGGCCTGAAATAAAAAGGTCGTGACCGCGCCCTGGCCACCCCGCGGGTTCTGGCCCGCCCCGAACGGGTTGGAAATACGTGCCACCCGGCAATCAATACCGTAGCAGCCACGGTAAAACCCCAAATAGGCCTCGGCAGACACTTTGGAGGCCCCGTACGCCGTGATAGGTGCCAAGGGGTGCGATTCAGGTACCGGTATATGTTGTAACCGCCCATAGACCGTACCGCCCGACGAAGCAAATACCAGGCGCTTGCCCGGAAACGCGCGCAAGGCTTCAAGCAGACGAACCAACCCTTTCAGGTTGTCATCAATGTCTTTGAGGGGATTGTCGTTGGCGGTTTTGGGGACCGTGCTCCAGGCGCAATGATGAATGACATCGTAATCATCCAGCAACGACGCCCAATCGGGGGCATCAAGATCTAAAAGATGAAAGCTTGCAACAGCGTCAAGCAACGCAGCTGGGGCAGGCGCAATATCGGCGATGGCGACGTGTTCACCCTGGTGTACCAGCGCAAGCGCCAAATGACGACCGATGAAACCACATCCGCCAAGTACAAGGTGACGTGTCATCTGAAGATTGTAAACCGGGGTCTGACCCCAAGCAACCGGATGCAGGCTCCAACGCCCGTTGTGGGATTTGAGCTACGGCTACAATATTGCGACCATAAAACTCGGGGAATTTATGAAACGCATTTTGCTGTTGGGCAAAAATGGCCAGGTCGGCTGGGAACTGCAGCGGGCGTTGGCGCCGCTGGGTGAAGTCATTGCGCTGGATTTAAACACCCCCGGTGACCTGAGTGGGGACCTGACCGATCTCGATGGAATCACCCGCACTGTGCGCCGTGCCGCTCCCGACATCATCGTTAATTCCGCAGCCTACACCGCCGTTGATAAAGCAGAGTCAGAGCCCGCAATGGCCCGGTGCATCAACGCCGAGGCGCCGGCCTTGCTGGCGCGCGAAGCCGCCGCCCTGGGCGCCTGGCTGGTGCATTATTCCACCGACTACGTGTTTGACGGCAGCGGTACCCAGGCCCGCACAGAGGCTGACCCTACCGCCCCGTTAAGCGTCTATGGCACGACCAAGCGCGACGGCGACAACGCCATTCTGGCCAGTGGCGCCAGGGCGCTGGTTTTTCGCACCAGCTGGGTGTATGCCGCCCGCGGCGGTAATTTCATTCGCACCATGCTGCGCCTGGCGGCCGAGCGTGACCAGCTGCAGGTGATTGACGACCAGATCGGTGCCCCCACGTCGGCCGAGCTGCTGGCTGATGTTACCGTGCTGGCGTTGCAACAGGCTTTGCTGGCCAACGACCCGGCGCGGTTCAGTGGCCTGTATAACCTGGTGGCCGCAGGTGAAACCTCATGGTGCGGCTACGCAAAATTTGTGTTGAATTGCGCACAGTCCAAAGGTGTGGCCCTTAAAGCCGGCCCCGACCAGGTCCTGGCCATCCCGACCAGCAGCTACCCCACCCCCGCGCAACGACCGCTGAACTCGCGCTTGGCCACCGACAAACTGCGCAACACGTTTGGCCTGACCCTGCCGCATTGGCAAGCCGGCGTTACCCGCATGCTTGACGAAATTCTTTAAGCAGAACGTAACAACGTAACCACGGAAACCTCTCATGAAAACGCAACCACGCAAAGGCATCATCCTCGCCGGTGGCTCCGGCACCCGTCTGTACCCCGCCACGTTGGCAGTGTCCAAGCAACTGCTGCCGATCTACGACAAGCCTATGGTCTACTACCCGCTGTGCACCTTGTTGCTGGCCGGTATTCGCGACATTCTGGTCATTTCGACCCCGCAAGACACCCCGCGCTTCGAGCAACTGCTGGGTGACGGCAGCCAGTGGGGCGTTTCGCTGCAGTACGCCGTTCAGCCTTCACCCGACGGCCTGGCTCAGGCTTTCCTGATTGGCGAGGAATTCCTGGCCGGAGCCCCGTGCGCGCTGGTGCTGGGTGACAACATTTTCCATGGCCATGATTTTGCGGCCTTGCTGCACAGTGCGGCCGCCCGCGACGAAGGTGCGACCGTGTTTGCCTATGCCGTTCACGACCCCGAGCGTTATGGCGTGGCCGAGTTCGACGCCAACGGCAAAGTCCTTAGTCTGGAAGAAAAACCCGCCAAGCCCAAATCACGCTATGCCGTCACCGGCCTGTACTTCTACGACAGTAACGTTGTGGACATGGCCCGCCAGGTGTGCCCATCGGCACGCGGTGAACTTGAAATCACAGACCTGAATCGCATGTACCTGGAGCGTGGCGCCTTGAACGTTGAGCTGATGGGCCGTGGCTTTGCCTGGCTGGACACCGGCACCCACGAAAGCATGCTGGAAGCCAGCCAGTTCATTCAGACCATTGAGCACCGCCAGGGCCTGAAAGTGGCCGCGCCGGAAGAAATCGCGTGGCGCAATGGCTGGATCAACGACGAGGCCCTGCGCAAACTGGCAACCCCGATGGCTAAAAACAACTACGGGCAGTACCTGCTGCAACTGCTTGAAGACCGGGTGTTCTAACTTGCAATCCAAGGCAACGGTGGCCATTTTGCTGGCCACCTACAACGGTGAACGCTTTCTGGCCGAACAGCTGGATTCCTTCGAGGCCCAGACCTGGCCACATTGGCAGGTCTGGGCCTCGGATGACGGCTCCAGCGACGCCACCCTGGCCTTGCTGCAACAGTACCAGCAACGCTGGGGCGAAGAGCGTCTGGTTATTATCAAGGGCCCGGCGCAAGGCGCCAGCCGTAATTTTTTATCGATGGTCCATCACCCAGAGATTCAGGCCGATTTTTATGCGTATGCCGATCAGGACGATATCTGGGAAGACGACAAGCTGGAACGCGCCGCGACCTGGCTGCTGAAACAGGCGCCCAATACTTCTGCCCTGTACTGCACACGCACTCGTCTGGTGGATGCCAACAACCAGGAACTGGGGCTGTCGCCCTTGTTCAAGCGGCCGCCGTCATTCGCCACCGCCCTGATGCGCAATATTACCGGTGGCAATACCATGGTGTTCAACACCGCCTTGCGCCAATGTCTGCAACAGGTGCCGGTCAATATCCCCCTGGTAATTTTCGACTGGTGGACCTATATCGTTGTCACCGCCACAGGCGGCCCCGTTTATTTCGACCCTACGCCAGGCCTGCGCTACCGCCAGCATGGCGGCAACCTGATCGGCATGTCGGTCAACGGCCCTACGCTGGCGTCACGGGTCGGCAAACTGTTTACCCACGAACTGCGTCACAACGGGGATCTGAACATTGCCGGGCTGGCCTACGTAAGGCCCTGGATGCCAGACGATACACGCCGTATCCTTGACCTGTATGCGCACGCGCGCCGGCAATGGCTGCTGCCCCGCTTGATCGGTTTCAAGCGGGCGGGCCTGCATCGTCTGACCCTGGCGGGTGACCTGGGCCTGCTGGCTGCTGCTGTACTGAACAGGCTTTAAAGCCCCTCGCATCCGCCGTATAATGGGGGGTTACATTTTCCAAAAAATTAAGGACACCCCATGACGATTCTGGTAACCGGTGGCGCCGGGTTTATTGGCAGCAATTTCGTGCTCGACTGGCTGGCCGGCAGCAACGAAACCGTTGTCAACCTTGATGTGTTGACCTACGCCGGCAACCGCCAGAATCTGGTCAGCCTCACGGGTGACGCCCGCCATGTGTTTGTGCAAGGCGACATTGGCGACACGACGCTGGTTACCCACCTGCTTAATACCCATCAGCCCCGCGCCATTCTGAATTTTGCGGCTGAAAGCCATGTCGACCGTTCTATTCTTGGCCCATCTGAGTTCATCAAGACCAACGTAGTAGGCACCTTCAACCTGCTGGAAGCCACCCGAGCGTACTGGGGTAACCTTCCCGATGATCAGAAAGCGGCTTTCCGCTTTCTGCATGTCTCTACCGATGAGGTCTATGGTTCGCTGTCCCCCGACGCACCGGCCTTCACTGAAGAACACCCCTACGAGCCCAACAGCCCCTACTCGGCCAGTAAAGCGGCCAGTGACCATCTGGTTCGCGCCTACCATCACACGTACGGAATGCCGGTCCTGACGACGAACTGCTCCAATAACTACGGGCCGTATCACTTCCCTGAAAAGCTTATCCCGCTGGTCATCCATAATGCCCTGGCCGGCAAGCCGCTGCCCATTTACGGCGATGGTTCGCAGGTACGCGACTGGCTGTATGTCAGCGATCACTGCAGTGCCATCCGTACCGTGCTGGCCAATGGCAAGGTCGGTGAAACCTATAACGTGGGCGGCTGGAACGAGAAACGTAACCTTGAGGTGGTCAAGACCTTATGCGCCCTGCTGGATGAACTCAGCCCCCGTGCCGATGGTCAGTCATATGCCAGCCAGATTACGTTCGTGCGTGACCGCCCGGGCCACGACCAACGCTATGCGATTGACGCCCGCAAACTCGAACGTGAGCTGGGCTGGAAGCCGCAGGAAACCTTCGAGACTGGTATCCGCAAGACCGTTCAATGGTACCTGGCCAACCAGGCTTGGGTCGCCAACATCACCAGCGGTCAATATCGTCAGTGGGTCGATACCCAGTACACATAAAAGGTAATGCCATGAAAGCGACTCCTTTGGCCATCCCCGAGGTGATTCTGTTTGAACCCAAGGTCTTTGGTGATGATCGTGGTTTTTTCTTTGAAAGCTTCAACCAGCGTTCGTTCGAAGAAGCCGTAGGCCGGTCGGTGCACTTTGTGCAAGACAACCACTCGCGCTCGGCCCGCCATGTGCTGCGTGGCCTGCATTACCAGATGGCGCCGCGTGCCCAGGGCAAGCTGGTGCGTGTTGTGCAGGGCGAAGTGTTTGACGTTGCGGTTGATGTGCGTCGCAGCTCACCCACCTTCGGGCAGTGGGTTGGGGCGCATTTGTCGGCTGCCGACAAATGCCAGCTCTGGATCCCCGAAGGGTTCGCCCACGGTTTTGTCACGCTGTCAGACAGCGCCGAATTTCTTTATAAAACCACCGATTTTTACGCGCCGGAAGCCGAGCGAGCCATCATCTGGAATGATGCCCAATTGGCTATTGACTGGCCACTGAACGGTGAAATGCCTGTCTTGTCGGGTAAAGACCAAGTGGCGCCACGGTTTGCCGACGCGGAAGTGTTTGCGTAACCTGAATGCCTGGGCGTAAGCCTACTGGCCGGCCCGCGTGATGTCCACGGCGGGCCCAAGATATTGCGTGTTGATTTCATCAAACGCATTGAGTTCAAGGTCGCCCGCCGCCGCCACCAGGCCCAGGCGGGCCTGCAGGTAGGTTAGTTGCGCGCGTACCAGCTCAAAGCGTGACTGATACAGTTTGTCTTGGGTATTCAGCACATCCAGGTTGCTCATCACCCCGGCTTCAAACCCCTTGCGGGCCGATTTCAGGCTTTGCGTACCCGATTCCACCGCAGACTGCAGGGCTTTGATCCGGTCCGCACCCGAGCGGACATCGGTATACAACCGAGTGACTTCGGCCTGGGTGCGCTCGATGGCTGCGGTTAGTTCGTGCTGCAACCGCGCACGATCGGCGCGGGCGCGTGCCACGTTCGCGGTGGTGTAGCCCCCGGTAAAAATCGGAATATCCAGCTGCAAACCCACCGTAAACGTATTGTTGCGCTGATCCACCGAGGACAGGCTATCGCTTTGCGAACGACCATACGTTGCGACCAGGTTCAGGGTAGGTAAATAGCGGCTACCAGCCTGATCCACTTCCGTGTCCGCTACATTCACGGCTTGCCGGGCGGCGCGTACGTCAGGGTTATTCACACGGGCACGTTCAAGCCAGTCATCCAGTCGGGCTGGCTCTAGCGATGGTAACGGGAAGTCTGGCTTCAGGGCCGCAAGATGCGCGGGTGCGGTACCTGTCAGTGACTGTAATTCACGCGCAGCCACGGCCAGCTGGTCTTTGGTGGCAATTACGTCGGCTCGCGCCAGTGACAAACGGGCGTCTATTTCCTGCACATCGGTCAAGGTGGCTTCACTGCGGCGATAACGCGACTCAAACGTTTTCTTCATGTCGGCCAGAGAGTCCGCCAGCGATTCTTGCAGCCGTACCCGGTTGTAGGCCAGCAAGACGTTCAGATAAGCCGCCGAAACCCGCAAACCCGCCTGTTTTTGACTCACGGAAAACTTTGCCATACCTTGATCGGCCAGGGCATGACCGCGCTCGTAGCTTGCATATCGCCCATAATCTAGCAAGGGCTGGCGCAACTGCACGAAGGCATTGCTGGAGTTATAGCGCAGGTCAGACTCAACGCGTCGGCCCCGAAAGTCGGGCTGTGATCGGGCACCACTGACGCGATAATATGAGTATCCGGCCTGGAGTGCAGGCAACAGCCCCGCCCGGCCCTTGTCGCGTTCGGACTGGGCGGCCGCATTTTCACTGATCGCGGCACGATAGCTGTGGTCATTCAGCTGCATGAAACGCGCTGCGGATGACAAATCAATCAAGTCAGTGGGTTGCGCCAGCACCGGGGCCGTGATGAAGGCCAGTGCCGGGGCAGAAACGACGACCAGTGTGGCCGCAACACGACGGCCCAGACTTGCTCCGCGCAGAAGAACCTGCAGCAGAGCCGTTAGCCGCTTGCCGGTATTATGTAGAACTATTGTGTTTGACATCAGGAACGCAGAAATGAACCTGCGGCCACAACAGGCAGGCCGCCTTGTAAACCGTCAATAGTAACACCCGGGCAGAAGCCCGGCAGCATCTTGGCCCTGGGGCGTCAGCGTGTTACACCATCCACCCAGGTCACCGCACTGCGCTTGCCCAAGGCGGCAGGGACAACACCCAGCAGTCGTTCGATGGCGTGCAGCATCGACCCATCGGCCCCCAAGGGTTCCAGGGGATAATCGGCCCACGTCAGGTTCAGATCTACAAAGCGGCGTAAAAGATCCGGCCGGACCCAGAACATCGTGCCCACCGGGAAATTGAAGGCCTTGGGCAAAGTGCCTACCCCCAACAATGGCGCCAGCAAGCGCGCTGCGGTTTCATTCTGGTCCCAGCCGCATACCGAAGGGTCATCCGGGAAGACGATGCCCAACGACGGATCTGCCTGCATGGCTGCAAAAATAGCGTCGGCCATCGCGCCCGATTGGGTGCCCCCCAACAGGTTTTCCAGCAGGAAATGGCGCCATCGATCGACCATGGCCGTATCACTGATGTGGGGGCTGCGCTTGGTGTGGATGTGGCCAATGACGTCGTACTGATCGCACAGTTGTGCGCCCACGCCCGACAAAAACGGCCCAATGTCGCGCCCGCTGTTGGGTACCTGCATGACGATGTGTGGCCCACCCGGGTAATGCTGCAGCATTTCGCGCACCCGGGCTTCATCATCGGCACTTTTTACCGTGACATACACGGTGGGTTTCGTCGCGTTGAAGGCCAGCCGTTCCAGCATTTCAGGCACCAGGTCGGGGTAATAGGCATGAATATGCAGAGCGGTACGTACCCCGCTTGCTAGCGCGGCAGGCTGCGGGGCAAGCGCATCAATGACCGGCGCATTCCACGGGCCTTGGGGCGCACCTTGCCGCACGTAATCGGCGAATGGGTCAGCATAGGCAGGTAACGCAGGGTGGTGTTCCCGGTAAATGTCGGGGTGGAAACCTGGCGCGGGCTTGCGCGGGTAATAGCCGGTGCGCCAATTGCGCAAATAGGTGCCGACGACAGTTTCGCGACTGACACTGGCCGGGCATGCCGGGTCGACATAATGGGCGATAAACTGCGCCGACGACAGAATCTGTTCGGCATCTTGTGACTCTTGTGCCGTCATGGCACGGGCCTGTTCAGCCAGCGCCGCGATCTGAGCCACGCCAACCTCGCCTGCCTGATCAGGACGCGAGTCTGCCGATGGCAACCACGTCGGTGACCAGGGCCAATGCACCAGTTGCAAGGCCGGCATCCGAAACGTCACATCGCGGGCCTGACGCAAGAGACTCTGGTCAGCAAACGCCGTGGCATGCGTACCCAGGGCAAACGCATGCAACACGGTTGGTGACACCGGGCGTCGTCCGGTGTCGGGTACGATGCCCACCACCGGCCAGCGGCCCGCCTGTAGCGCGGGCAAGACCGGTCGGGTTTCCAGCCCGCACGCAATCACAAACTCGAACGACACACCGGCGCAGACTTCCTCAATGGCCTGAGTGCTGTCGTCATACCCGGCAGGCCGCAGGCGCACCGTGTGGGCCATCTGTGCCAACGCTTCCGTCTGACGCGCCGGGGTTAAAAGCCAGACATACACCGCGTAAGACTCAGACAGCATCCGGCAAAGATCCACGCCGTCAAAAACGGTGTCTTCATTGGGGTCGTCATGCAATACCAGCAGCACGGCGGGGCGATCCGGAAGTGTCGACGTTTCGGGCACGGACAGGTTTTCTGAGGGCACTTCCGGTACACCCATAGGTCCAGAAGCCGTCGTTTGCCGGTGTGCCGGCGAAGCCGCAACCGCAGGCCGACCGCCTTCGCGCAACGCCCGCACCTGACGCATGACAATACGCAGCGGCCACAGCAACTTCCAGGGCAGTGACCGGGTGATTCGCTCAAGCTGGCCGTTGACCTGCTCAAACTGCTGCTTGTACGAATGGGCCTCGACCCGAGCCAAATTCAGGTCGTTATGCGCCGCCTGCAACTGCAGGTGCAGTTCGTGCTGGGTCTGCAATAAGCAAAGGTCAAGTTGTGCAGCCCGCCGTGTCTCTCGCCCTGCCATCTGCTCGGCGGCAATGGCACGCGCTTCGGCCAGTTGACGAAGCAAGTCGCTCTTGGACAGCCCTTCTGGCTGCGCCTCATCGTACGTACGATCGTCAGCCATCGGACCGCGCCTTCTCAGAGGATGATGACCCCAACCCAAACCAGCGCCGCCAGCCCGTGGGCGAGGTTACCGGGGCGGCTGGCTCTGGTACGGAAACGGAAACAGGTTCTGGCGCAGGCTCGGGGGCCGCAGCCTGAACTACGCCGGGGAACTGGGCCAGCCAGGCCTGCTGGTGTTCCTGAAACGGGTCTGCAAACGGCGCAGGGGATTCGCTGGGCACGGCCCGCATCACCACCTGAAAGGGTTGGCCGGCCGGGTTTTGCTTCAACCAGGCCTGAAGGGGCTCAGGCAGGCCTTTCCACAAATGCGCAAATTCCGGGTGCCAGTCGCTGGCGTCGATGGTTTGAACATCGGTGACCTCAAACCCGGCCCGTACCAGGGCTTCACCCAGCGTGGCTGTTGTAAAAAAGTGGATATGGGTGCGGTCCAGCAAACCGACGTCGCAGTAATCGAAGCGATTCAGCAGCAGCCCGGCCAGTACCCCGCTATTGGCCAGTGACGGCACCGAAACCACCAGTTGCCCGTCGGCTGGTAGTAAGGCCCGCAGGGTGCGTAAACACGCGTGCGGGTCGCGCAAATGCTCCAGTACATCGGCGGCAACGACCGTGTCGAATGTCGCGGGCGCCAGAACGGCGTCCCAACCTGGCTCATCCAGACTCAGTACGTGAACATGCGCACAATGCTGTCGTGCCTCTGCGGCTGCCGCCGGGTCATATTCGACGCCGGTGACATGGCACCCGTAGTGGCGGGTCATGACGGCGGACATGGCGCCCGCCGCGCAGCCGAGCTCCAGCACGTGTCGCCCTTGGCCCACCAGGCGGCAGACACGCGACGCGGTGCTGTCATCTGCCGGGTCGAACGAATAATCGTAGCGTGACGAAGGTAAGGTCATTCAGACTCCAGAGAGATAGTCAGCATGGGGATGCCCACCAGCCCGGTAGCCGTTGCGCTGCAGTGCGAACGAAACAGAACCGCGTCGTGGATCCAGTGATGCTGGACGTGTTCGGCTTGTGTGCCGTTAGCTACCGCCACGGCGATAGAGTAGTCACCCGGGGGTAGCAGCGGCATTGGAAAGCGGAACGACGCCACCAGCGTGTGCCCGGCCTGCACCGCGTGCGGCTGGCCCGCGTAACTAAGGTAGGTGTTGTCGCCAAACAGGGTCTGCCCCAGCCGGTCTTTGATGTAAAACCCGACAATCGGGCGGTCAAGATAGTCGCGCGCCAGCACACGTACGGTCAGTGTGGTCACTTCGCCGCCAACCACCCAGTTCAGGCGCTGGCCTTCGCTGTTTTCCAGGTAAACATCGGTAATGGTGGCATCACCTTGCCCAAAGCCTTCCTGGTTGGGGTCAAACCTGAAGACCTCAAGGTCGTTGCGCAGGTTGCTGGCGTTGATAAAGGCTTGCCGGCCGTCAACCCACTCTTCCGGGCGGGCCAACTGCGGTGCAGGCAGGTTTTCATCGGCGGATTCGGCCTGGGTGTCGTTGTCTGAACCAAACAACGAGGCTAGATAGGCCTCGGACACTTCCTTGGCGCTGCCGGCCCGTTTAACGTGCCCGTCGCGTAGCCAGACGGCACGATCACACAAATTGGTCACGGCGGCCGAGTCGTGGCTGACGAACAAAATGGTGCCGTGCTCTTTGAAGCGCCGCAAGAAACGCATGCACTTCTGGGTAAAGAGCGCATCACCTACCGCCAGCGCTTCGTCAATAATAAGAATGTCGGCGTCAACGTGGGCAATGACGGCAAAGGCCAAACGTACATACATGCCCGACGAGTAGGTTTTGACGGGTTGGTCGATATGCTCGCCAATATCGGCAAAGGCCAAGATGTCATCCAGGCGGGCGTCAATTTCGCGGCGCGACAGCCCCAGAATGGTGGCGTTCATGTAAACGTTCTCACGCCCGGTAAATTCGGGGTTGAACCCAGCGCCCAGTTCCAGCAAGGCTGCCACCCGGCCATTGACCGTAATGTGGCCTGCCGTGGGCGACAGCGTGCCGCAAATCAGTTGCAGTAGCGTGCTTTTACCCGACCCGTTACGCCCGATGATGCCCACGGTTTCCCCGCGACTGACGGTAAATGAAACATCAGACAGCGCGTGGAATTCACGAAAATACTGGCGCCGTGGGAAAAACCGTTGCAGCAACCGGTGCTGCGGCTTTGAATACATGCGAAAGGTTTTGCCAACACCCTGAACAGAAATGGCAACATCAGAGCACATCGGCAAACCCCTTCTTCATTTTGTGGAAAAGACGATAGCCTGTGATGGCCACCACCGCCGCAACCGCGCTGTATACCCCTAGCGCAACCAGGTCGGGGGGTGTGTTGTTCAGCAGTACGTTGCGTGACTGTTCAATAATAATAGTAAGGGGGTTTAACTGAAAAAAACCCTGCAGCGTGGGCGGCAAGGCCGATGCCGGGTAAAACACCGGTGACAGGAACATCAGCAGCAACGTTACCAGCCCCATCAGTTGATGGATATCGCGAAGGTACACCCCAAGCCCGGCCAGAAACCAGCTGGCCCCGGCCAGCATGGCAAGATAGGGTAGCCACACGACCGGCAGCCACCAGACCTGTGTGGGTATGGACTGCTTGACCAGCATAAAGAAGACCAGCAAAACAACCAGGCTGATCAGGGCGTGGAAAAGCGACGACAGCAGGGTGACGACGGGAAGCGTTTCAAGCGGGAAAACCACCCGCTTCACGTAGCTGACATTGGCCAGCATCAGCCCGGGGGACCGGGTCAGGCACTCGGCCGCCAGCCCGTGCACAATCAACCCCACAAACAATTGCAATGCATAATCTAGTGGGGTTGAGGCCTCTTGTGACCAGCGCGCCTGGAAAATGCCGCTGAATACGGCGGTGTAGACCGACAGCATCAGAATCGGGGTGATCAATGACCATAACAGCCCACCCGCCGACCCACGGTACCGGCCCTGAACCTCGCGCCACGTCAGGCTGGCTACAAGATGCCGGTGCCGCCACAACGAAAACCCCGGGCGGGTAGAGGGTGGGGTAAAAGCCATGAAAGCCGCCTTGAAATGGTAAACCTCCATTATAGTTAATCAGCAGGGCAGGGCCAGCGCGGGCATCCGGGCCACGATTCTGCCAACCGTATTGTTTATAGATATGCCCCGGGCGGTGTGAGCCTTGGATAAACATAGCGCGGCTTTTGGCTGGCTATTTCCTGATCAGGGATTGCCCTAATATTTGTTGCATATGCACAACTTCTCGCCTGGGTTGGTAATGCGACAGGTTATTTGCGTTAACCTACACCTGCACGCGGCAGAATAGGCAAGTATTTCTTTGGTTTGCCGGGCGTAAGCCCAATAATTGACAGCCTTCGGAATTGTGTTTAGACTTCGCCGGTGTTACTGAATGCTAGGGTCTTCGACGTGCGTCGGGATGCTTGCTAACAGCTAATATCCATCGATGGGTGTAACCCGCAACAAAGGACGACTAATCATTATGGCAAATCCATACTTCAACGCAGTCTATTATCTCCAGCAAAACCCTGATGTGTTT
>JAAYID010000397.1 GCA_012744285.1 Alcaligenaceae bacterium | reverse complement strand
GCTTCAGACGCGGTTGGCGGCGGGTCTGCTGATTGCGTTGCCAGCGTTGTTCTACGGGCTGGTCGTGCTGGGGATGCCGTCAGATTGGGATGGGCAGCTGATCGGCTATAGCTTTATCCCGTTCATGCTCATGGTGATGCTGGCCATTTTCCCGTTCACTTTGCTCGAGTCGGCGATTTTCGGGGCCGGCTTGTTGTTGCTCGAGGGGTATGCCTTGCACGTGGGTGGCGTCTTGATGACTGCCGCAGGTTTGCAGGAAATGTGGCTGCTGGCCGCCCTGATGTGCATCACCTTGACGTCGAACTATTTCCATCTCGGGCTGTTGTTGCGTCTGTACCGCGAGGCGACACACGATCCATTGACCGGGTTGCTGAACCGCGGAGCGCTGCACCAACGTCTTGAGCAGCTGCGCGGGTCACGCCAGAATCAGGCCATGGCGTTGTTGATGATGGACCTTGATCACTTCAAACGGGTTAATGACCTGTATGGCCACGCGGTGGGCGATATGGTGTTGCGCCAGTTTGCCCAGTTGTTGCGTGCCGCCATTGGCACGGGTGATTTTGCCGCACGCTATGGCGGTGAAGAGTTCGTGGCCGTGCTGGTAAACACGTCAAAAGAACAGGCCATCGCGCTGGCCGAACGTTTGCGTCAGCAGGTGGAAAAGACGCCGGTAACGGCTCACGATGGTACCGTTGTCACGTTTACGACCAGTATTGGTGTGGCTACGCTGCACAGCGGTGAGCCCTTTGATTCGGCGGCACGCCGGGCCGATGACCGTCTTTATGAGGCGAAGAAAACCTCGCGCAACTGTGTTGTGGGTGTTTGATTTTCAGGGGCTCTGGCGAGCCATGCGGCGTTCGGCCAGGTAGTCCAGCAGGGCCTTGATTTTGGCCGGCTGAACCCGTCGATGAGGGTAGACGGCATACCACGACACCGACCAGTGGCTGTCAAAGCACATGATCAGCCGCCCGGCATCGAGGTCTTTGCGCGCATTCCATTCAAATTGCACCCCCATCCCGTAACCTGCCAATATCCAGTCATACAGCGTCTCACCGTTGTTACACACCAGCCGGGGGTGGACTTCGATTTCTTTTTGCTGACCATTTTCGGTAAGGCGCCAGTTCCGGTAGATGGTACGGCCGTAAGACAGGCACAGGCAATCGTGGTTCAGCAGGTCGGTGGCTGTGCGCGGGTGGCCTTTGCGTTTCAGGTAGTCGGGTGAGGCGCAGATGATCAGACGGCTGTCGACGATGCGCTGTGCAACGACGGTGTCGTGTTGGGGAAGGTCGGGCTGAAACAGGATATCCAGGTCATCCTCGACCACATCGAGCGGATCATCGGACATGACCAGCTCAACCTGCAGATCGGGGTAGCGCAGGGCAAAGCGGGCGATTTCGGGGGCCAGGCTGTGGCGCCCGTTCTGGAACATGGCGCCGATGCGCAGTCGACCTTTAAGACGGTGGGCGTGGCTGCTGGCTTCCGCTTCGGCATCTTCCAGGTCGGCCAGGATGCGCAAGGCCCGTTCATGGAAGCTCTGGCCGGCTTCGGTGAGCTTGAAGCGGCGGGCATGGCGCTCGATCAGACGAACCCCCAGACGTTTTTCAAGAGCTGCCAGACGCCGGCTGACGGCGGGGGGCGAGCTGTTCAGCGCCATGGCGGCCCGGGTGATGGCTCCGGCATTCACGATGGCGGTGAACAGGTGCAAATCGTTCAGACTGTCAGCCATAAATGATTCCATTTAGTGGAATTGAAGATTGCATTTTAAGGCGTTTCCAGGCAAGTGACGGCGTTTTATGATTCATTTACAGGAAGTTTGATGCCGTGCTGGTCTGTTGCAGTCGTGCACACAACGTCTTGTCAGCGTTTAGTTCGCGCTGTCATAAAACCACGTTGATGAATGAAAGGAAATGATGATGAAAACCAAATTGACTGCTATTGCGTTGACCCTGGGTGTGTTGGCCGGTGGTGCTGTTGCCCCCGTATCCGCTGCTGATCGTGCGCCTGCCGGTTCGGTTGCCGAAGAAACCCGTCGCGATCTGGAAGCATGGCGTGCTGCCGGTTTCGATGAGGCCAGTTATACCTCGTTGTCAGTTGACCCGTTCAGTGATGAATATCGGGCCCGTATGGCCCGTTACCAGGAATTGCGTCAGCAACGTAACGGCAACTGATTTCTGACCGTGATCCGGTCATGAATCAGCCACAGCCCGTGCATGCCTTACCCGGCATTCACGGGCTGATTTTTTTGCAGCCAAAGGTCGAGGGCGTCGGCGGGCAGTGGCTTGCTGTAGAGATAGCCCTGGATTTCAGTGCAGCCGTGTTCACGTAAAAAATCAAGCTGGGCCTGGGTTTCAACGCCTTCGGCGATGGTATGGAAGCCCAGGCTGTCGGCCATCTGGATGATGGCCGACACAATGGCGCGGTCATCAACATCGGTGGCGATATCGCGTACAAAAGACTGGTCGATTTTCAGTTTGTAGATGTTGAATTTCTTCAGGTAGCTGAGTGAAGAGTAACCGGTGCCGAAGTCGTCGATGGAAAGGCGTACGCCGCGTTTGTGCAGCGTTTGCAGGATGTGGATGGCATGATCGGGATTGAGCATGGCTGCACTTTCGGTCAGCTCAAGCTCAAGGTACTCGGGGGGCAGTTCGGTTTCTGTCAGGATGTCGTTCACCAGGCCGATGAGGTTGGGATGACGAAACTGCACGGCCGACAGGTTGACCGACATGATCATGGGTGGATGACCCTGACTGAGCATGTGTTTGAGATGGTTGGCCGCAGTACGCAGGACCCAGGCACCAATCGTGATGATTTGCCCGCTGTTTTCGGCAATAGGCATGAATTCGGCCGGCGAAATGGCCCCCAGTTCCGGGTGATTCCAGCGTAGCAGGGCTTCGACACCGATGACTTTCCCATCGGCAATACGCACTTGTGGTTGGTATGCCAGGTGCAACTGGTCTTCGTCAATGGCAGACAGCAGGGCACTTTCCAGCTGCAGCATGCGCCCGGTGCGTTGCTGCATTTCTTTGGCAAAAAAATGGAAATCGTTGCGCCCCTCAAGCTTGACCAGCTGCATGGCCATGTCGGCGCTTTTCATGAGGGTGTCAAAGTCTTCGCCGTCTTCCGGATACAGGGCAATGCCAATGGAAGGTGTCAGTGCCAGGTGGTGCTCGTCAAAGGAATAGGGCTTTGAAATGTGTGCCAGCAGTTGCCGGGCCAGGCGGGCGGCGTCTTCTTCGTGCTTGAGGGTGATGACAATAACGAACTCGTCGCCGACCACCCGGGCAACGGTGGCTTCGGCGCCCGCAGCAACCTGAAGGCGTTTTGCAACGGCGGCCAGCAGCCGGTCACCGACACTGTGGCCCAGTGTTTCGTTAATGTTCTTGAAGCGGTCAAGGTCAAGATACAGCAATGCAAACAGGGCATTGCTTTGCCGACTGTTGGCAATAAGCTGGTGTACGCGGTCTTTGAGCAGTTGACGGTTGGGCAGATCGGTAAGGCTGTCGTAGTAGATCAGCTTTTCGATGCGTGCCTCGGCCTCGAGGCGGCCGGTGATGTCAACCACCGAGGCCAGGATGAAGGTACGGTTCTTGATGGCCAGCGGCGTCAGTCCGATTTCCACCCGGAACAAATCACCATTTTTGCGACGGGCTTGCAAGAAGCGGTCAATGCCCATGGGGCGATCTATGGGCGCCTGCATGTAATGGATGGCCAGGCCTTTGTGGGCATTTTTCAGCGTGTCAGGCACCAGAATATCCAGGGGTTTGCCGATAAGATCGCCCCGTTCGTAACCAAACAACGCGTCGCTGCGTCCGTTGCTGAGCACGATGGTCTGTGTGTCATCGACCATGAGCATGGCGTTGGGCGCGGCTTCAAGCGCACGCCGGAAGCGTTCTTCGTCCTGACGCAGGTTTTGTTCGGCGACGGCCAGTTCGGCATAGGGGCGTTCGATGGCTTCCACCACAAAAGCCCGGTAGATCAGGAAATAGGCGATCACCTTGTAGATATGGCCCATGACGTTATAGGCCCCGGTCATGGTGGTGTAGATGGAAAAGAAAATCTCGCTCATGGCCATGACACATACGGCGGTAAACAAGGCCACGATGTGTGCGGGCTGCGGCGTTTTCATACGGTGCCACAAAGCGACAGCGGCCAGCAGGTTCAGCGCGATGATCAGAAACTCGCCATAGACCTTGATGGGGGTCAGGCCTTCGCCGGCAATGAACCAGCGCGGCATCTGGTCAATGTGATTGATGACCACCCATTGCAGGCCGACGGTGCCGGCGACGATGGCTGCCAGCATGAGCCGTTTGCCGGCGGTACTGATGCGTTTGTGCCAGGGTTGAATGGCAATGATCAATAACCCCAGAGCTGCCAGCAGCCGGGCAGACATCCAGAAATTCAGGTGCTTGTCGACTGCATTGGGTGAAAAATAGCCCGGCATCCCGGTATAAGAAAACGTGTGGGCAAAATCCAGCAGGGCCACCGCCAGGAACACAGTAGCCAGAAAGGTCATGCCCACCGAACCGGGCCGTGACCTTGAACGCCACCCGACAGCAAACACCATGGCGATCTGGTGCCGATCAGCTGCCTGGATCGAGTCGGCATCCCGGATGGAACCTCCAG
>JAAYID010000396.1 GCA_012744285.1 Alcaligenaceae bacterium | reverse complement strand
TTTCCGAAGGTGGTACCGTCAAACTGGCGTTGTATCAAGAGGTCAGCAGTATTGACCCGTCGTCGAGCCTGCCGACCAATGAATCGAACGGAACCATCATCACACGCAAGCGCGCCCTGGAAACCAAGGTGCTGGTGGATGACGGGCAAATCATTGTGCTGGGTGGTCTGCTCGAGGATGTCGTCGATGACAGTGTCACCTCAGTGCCGCTGCTCGGTGACATTCCGGTATTGGGCAACCTGTTCAAATACCAGCGGCGTGGGCGCACCAAGACCAATCTGATGGTTTTCCTGCGACCGCACATCGTTCGCAATGCGCAGGACAGCGCTGGCCTGACGCTGGATCGTTATAACTACATGCGGGCGGCGCAAGCCGGTCTGCCGGCCCGTGCATCGTCCTGGCTGGTGCCCGACGCCAGCACGGCCGCCTTGCCTGAAATCCAGCGCAGCCAGCCTGGTGGCCTGCTTGATTTGCGCGGCCTGGAAAATGGGGCCTCCGGGCCTGCACCGGCAAGGGCGGAACCACCGTCCGGCCGTCCGGCGTCAGGGTTGTCCGAGCCGCTATGATGGCCCGTCTGCCCTATCACTGGGCGCGCGTCCAGCGTGCCCTTATCCAGCGGGGGGCTGAGGGTGATGTGCTGATCATTTCGGGGCGCACGCCCGCCTGGGCGCTGGCAGAAATTCGTCGTCGGCATGGTGTGCTGCCAGTTCGCGAAGTGGGCGACGACGAGCTCGACACGTTGCTGGTGACGGCCTACGCCCAGACAGGTAACGCGGCAGATGTCGTTGATGCCGCCGCCAGTGAAATCGATCTGGATCGCTTGCTGCAAGACGTGCCCGAGGTCGAGGACCTGCTTGAAACCAGCGATGAGGCGCCGGTCATACGTATTATCAATGCGCTCCTGACCCAGGCAGTTCGTGACGAGGCCAGTGATATTCACATCGAGCCTTTCGAGACGCACGCCGTCGTGCGCTACCGGGTGGACGGCACCCTGCGTGACATCGTTAGCCCGCGTCGTGCCCTGCATAATGCCTTGGTGTCGCGGGTCAAGATCATGGCCAACCTTGATATTGCTGAAAAGCGGTTGCCGCAAGACGGCCGTATCGCGCTTCGGGTGGCGGGCCGGCCGATTGATGTACGGGTCTTGACATTGCCGACCGGCCACGGCGAGCGGGTCGTGCTGCGCCTGCTCGATAAGGAAGCGGGGCGCTTGCAACTTGAGCGCCTGGGCATGGCGGCCGACGTCATGACCGAGCTTGACCGGTTGATCCGGTTGCCGCACGGTATTTTGTTGCTGACCGGCCCGACGGGCAGGGGCAAGACGACCACGTTGTATGCCGCCCTCGGGCGGCTGGATGCGTCCACCACCAATATTCTGACGGTCGAAGACCCCATTGAGTACGACTTGCCGGGTATCGGCCAGACGCAGGTCAACCCGCGCATTGACCTGACCTTCGCCGTGGCCTTGCGGGCGTTGCTGCGTCAAGATCCCGATGTGATCATGATCGGCGAAATTCGCGACCTTGAAACGGCACAGATCGCGGTGCAGGCGTCACTGACCGGCCATCTGGTGCTGGCCACGCTGCACACCAACGATGCCGTGTCGGCGGTTACGCGGTTGACCGACATGGGTATTGAACCTTTTTTGCTGGCGTCCACGCTTCAGGGGGTACTGGCCCAGCGCCTGGTACGCAAGCTGTGTGCACAGTGCAAACAGCCGCATCCCGATGGCACGGCACGCTGGAACCCGCAAGGGTGTACGGCCTGCAGCCATACCGGGTACAGTGGCCGCACGGGCGTGCACGAACTGTTTGTACTGAACGATGAGCTGCGCACCCTGATTCATGCGGACGCCGGCGAGCAGGCCTTGCGCCGTGCGGCGCGCCAGGGGGGTATGCGTAGCCTGCAGCAGGATGCCGGGCGCTGGGTGCAGCAGGGCGTGACTTCGCCGGAAGAAATTGCCCGCGTGACACGCGATACCTAGCACCGGAGCCAGACCATGCCTTCTTATCAGTACGAGGCCATTGATGCCGCCGGCCGCCATGACCGGGGCCGAATCGATGCCGACAGCGCCCGCAGTGCGCGTGCGGCGCTGCGGGCACGCGGGTTGTTGCCCGTGTCGGTACGTGAAAACGGCACGCGCACGGGGGCAACCTGGTTAATGGGGGGGCGGATCAGTGATGCCGACCTGGGTTGGCTGACGCGGCAACTGGCCAGCTTGCTGGCTGCCGGGTTGCCACTTGAGGCGGCGTTGCGCGCCACCCTGGAACATGCCGAGCGCAAGGTCGTTGCGCAGGCGCTGGCGGCGGTACGCGATGATGTGCGTGCCGGCCATCGTCTGGGTGAGGCGCTGGCGGCGCACCCACGACACTTTCCTGAAATTTATCGGGCTCTGGTTGATGCCGGCGAACAGTCGGGTGATCTGGCCCAGGTCCTTGAGCGCCTTGCCGATTACATCGAGTCGCGCAGTGCATTGCGCAACAAGGTACTGACGGCGTTCATTTACCCGGTTATCGTGACCATCGTCTCGATCGGGATTGTCATTTTTTTGCTCAGTTATGTCGTGCCGCAGGTGGTCGGGGCGTTTTCGCAGGCCCAGCAGACACTTCCCTTGCTGACGCGTCTGATGCTGGCGGCCAGTGCATTCACACGGGAATGGGGGCTGGCCGTGGTGCTTGGCCTGGTGGCGTTGTTCGGGCT
>JAAYID010000395.1 GCA_012744285.1 Alcaligenaceae bacterium | reverse complement strand
GCAGAATACCTGGGTGCAACCCCAAGTCAGAAAAGGTGATTTTTGGCGTGTCGGGGGAAGTAGTGTCTGTCATTGAATACGGTTGCGCCTGGGCGAGAACAGCCCGCCAGACTTTGATAACGCATGAATTTTAACGCACACGGGCGGACAACCCTAACCTGCAATGCAGGAATACCCTGCAAAGTGTCGTTAAATATCCACGACTTAGCTTGACTTCAGGAAGCAGACGCTTTTAAAACAGGGCGCGCAGCAGCCAAAAGGCCCCCATGCCCGACAAAATGACCGCAATTGTGCTGCGTGTCCGCACATACACCACGACAGCCACCACTGCCGCCAGCAGCTTTACGTCAAAAAAGGCCCGGCCGCCTTCGGCCCAAGGCAAAAGCTCGGGCACGATAATAGCGATCAGGGCAGCGGGCGGGGCATAACGCAACGCCCGGCGCACATTCTCGGTAAGTGGAATACGATTGCCAACGACGAAATAACCGGCACGTGTAATGGCACTGCACAGTGTCAGCAGCCCAATGACGGCCAACATGTAGGCGTCGGAACCTGGTTCAAACATGGCGCCCCCCTTTCAATTGATACTTTTCAGCAGCCACACCGGACACAATACCGCCGACAACCGCCACCGCCAGCCCCAGCCGCAACGGCAGGGGCTGACACAGCCAGGCCAGACTGCCGGCTACAACAATGGACACAGCCATCGGCATATTCTTGATCAAAGGAATGGTGATACCCATAAGGGCCAGCGTTGCCGCAAACTCAAGTTCCCATCCCTGGGGGACGACACCGCCCATGAAAATCCCGGCCAGACTGGCCACCTGCCAGGAAATCCAGCCTGGAATGATCAAACCCAGATAGAACCACATCTGATGCGGCGTGCCCCGCTTTTTGGCGTCTGCAAACTTCGACATGAACAGAACAAAACCCATGTCAGAGAGCCAATAGCCCAGACCCAGACGAGCCGGCCAGCGGTAACGACCGAAAAACGGTTGAACCGCCGCACCAAAAATGACAAAGCGGATATTGACCACGCAGGCTGCTGCGAAAATAAGCCATAGCGGCGCGCCTGCCGTAATAAGCGGCAAGGCCGTCAGTTGCGCTGAACCGGCATATACCAGCAAGGTCATGAGACTGGCCATGAATTCGGACATGCCCGCTTTAACCATGGCAATACCCGTCACGAACCCCCACAGACTGGTCGCCAGCATGGTGGGGAACACCTGCTGAAACCCTTCGTTGAAGCTTCTGATGGCACGCGCTTTGGCCAGCGCCCGTGCCTGGGGCAAGGAAAGCTTTGTCACGGCTGCGACCCTGTAAAAACAACCCTGATTTCAGGGTAAACCCCATATCTTATACGAATGCCACGCCACTGACGAACTTCATGGCCCTGTCGTTGTCAATTGGTACAATCGCCTCATTCACATTTTCAACCAGGACACGCCATGAGCAGCGCTGACACTTCTGCAAAACCACACGCCGACGTCATCCAGGTCGGCGCCACCGACCTGCCGGTTTATTGCCCGGGCCCCAAGGCACCGCTGTGGTCAATGCATCCCCGTGTCTATATTGAAGTCACCAAATCCGGAACAGGCGTTTGCCCCTACTGCAGTGCCACTTACCAGCTCAAGCCAGGCGAACACGTACACGGTCACTAAGCAGTCCGCACCGTGACCGCAACACTCGATCTGTCACCTTGCCCACCCCCCATCTGGTTACCCGGCGGCCACGCCCAAACCATCTGGGGCGCAACTGGCGCGCGCTTTCATCACGTTACCTTCGTACGCGAAAGGGTTGATACACCCGACAGCGATTTTGTCGATTTCGACTGGACGGGGCCTAGTCTTTTCGCTGACAAAACAGCAGGCAACTCCCGGGTTGAGCCTGATGTCACACTAGAACATACGGCAGCCCACCGGTGGGCCGAACGCCCCGACTGGCATGCCCTGCAAAATCTGGACGCGACACCCGCCCTGATGTTGTTCCATGGCCTTGAAGGCAGCAGCCACAGCCACTACGCACAATCCATCGCCCAATACTTCAGGGCGCGTGGCTGGGTGGTGGTGATAGGGCACTTCCGCAGCTGCTCGGGGTTTCCGAACCGCATGGCACGTGCCTATTACTCGGGTGACACCGAAGACATCGGCTTTATGCTGGATACCGCCAGGGCCCGGGTACCCAATGCCCGCTGGCATGTCGCCGGCGTGTCATTGGGCGGCAACGCCCTGCTGAAGTATCTGGCCGAGAACCCGAACACCACCGGCTGGCTGCACGCCGCCGCAGCCGTGTCTGTCCCCATGGATCTGGTCGCTGCCGGCAATACGTTGTCAACGACCTGGGCGGGCAGGTCAATCTACTCGCGCTATTTCCTGAAATCGATGAAACGCAAGGTCGCAGAGAAAGCGCGCCGTTTCCCGGCCAGCATCGACACCATCCGGCTGGGCCACGTGCGTACGTTACGCGATTTTGACGACATGTACACCGCGCCCATGCATGGTTACAAAAATGCGCTCGATTATTGGACGCGCGCCTCATCAAAGCCGCTGTTGCGACAACTGCAAACCCCCACGCTGATTCTGAATGCCCGCAACGACCCGTTCGTGCCCGAAGCCTCGCTGCCGGGTCCGGGCGACTGCTCGGAACAGGTGCTGCTGCACCAGCCGGCTGAAGGCGGACACGTCGGTTTTGTCAACGGCAGTTTCCCCGGAAATGTCAGTTGGCTGCCGATGCGGCTGTCACGTTTCTTCGAACGCCACGCGTAAACACCCGCTATAATCGCGCCCCATGACACACAAGGGATGGCGCTTTCTCGGGGTTCAATGGCTGCTGTTGCTCGCTATCGGGCTGCAGGGCCTCGGGCCCGCGTTTGCGGGCCTCATGCCCGGTGCCGCTGCCGACCGGCTTCAAATTGTTGTCTGCACATCGGCCGGCATCGTCATCATGGATGTGCCTGCCGACGGGCAAGACACCGACAACAGCCTGCGCATCCACAAAACCGGCGAGTGCCTGCTGTGCGGCGGCCCGCCCGCCCTGCCACCCACGTTGGCACCCCTGGCGGTTGCTGCGGTCGCGACAACCTCACACCCCGCCTTTTCTGTCGGCAATGCCCCTGCGGCGATCCGCCTGACAGACTCCTGGGCCTGGCCACCCGGCCACAGCCCTCCTTTCTCATTGCTTCCGACTGTCTGATTTTCCTGTAACCGGCCTGATCCGGAAACGCTTCACGCGTTTTTCCGTCTCGTTATCGTGCCCGTAACACGCAACAGCCTGCGCCTCGCAATGCGCAGCCATGTCGTGCACGGTTGCCTGGCCGGTTGCTCCGTCTGCCTGCGAAGTAATGAGATTTCGATGACACCACTGAATTTTCGGGTAGCTGCGCTGCCCGCCGCCCTGCTGTTTGCCTTTTCCCCCGTTCTGAACGCGCAAAACGTACGCACCTTTGAACCGGTAGTGGTCACCGCGCCGATGCCGGACGCCCCCCTGACCATCACCACCGATCCCAAAGCGCCCCGTCAGCCGGTACCTGCCCATGACGGCGCCGACTTCCTGAAAAGCATCCCCGGCTTTTCGGTGATCCGCAAAGGGGGCACTGACGGCGATCCCGTCTTGCGCGGATTCTCGGGCTCACGTCTGGGCATTTTGCTGGATGGCCAGGAAATCTATGGTGGCTGCGGTGCCCGCATGGACCCACCCACCGCCTATGTTTACCCCGAATCATTTGACCGCGTTACGGTCTTGAAAGGTCCCCAGAGCGTACGCTATGGCGCCGGTCAATCGGCCGGTGTCGTTCTGTTCGAACGCGACTTCAAACGCATGACTACGTTCGGCATCAAGGGTAATGCCAGTCTGACCGGCGGCAGCTTTGGCCGCAACGACCAAATGGTCGATGCAACAGTGGGCGGCCCCATGGGCTATGTGCGAGCCGGTGGCACCCGCGCCCAGTCCGATAACTACAAGGATGGCGAAGGCGACCGCGTTCATTCTGAATACCTGCGCTGGAGCAGCCATGCCGCCATCGGCCTGACTCCCGACGACAATACCCGTATCGAACTGTCGGGCAACCTGAGCGACGGACGCGCCGCCTATGCAGACCGGGCCATGGACGGTAGCAAATTCAAACGCGAGAATCTATCGCTGATGTTCGAACGCAAGCGCATGGGTGGCATCGTCGATACCCTTGAAGGCCGCGTCTACTACAACTATGTCGACCACGTCATGGACAACTACAGTCTGCGTGATGTTCCACCGGGGACAAAATACATGGCCAGCAACCCCGACCGGAAAACCACTGGAGGCCGCCTGAGCACCACACTTAAACCTGGCGACAACTGGGAAGTGGTGGTGGGGGCCGACCTGCGCCAGGATGTCCACACCCTGCGAGGCAGCGGCATGCGCAACAGCAGCGATGCCGCCAATGCCGCCTACAAGGCCGCCCCCCGGACCGAGGACATGCGCTTCACACAACGCGGCGTTTTCAGTGAAGGAACCTGGTTCATCAACGATGCTGATCGCCTGATCGGTGGTTTGCGAGTCGACTGGCACGAGGCGCGTGACAAGCGCATGCCAAACCAGTCAATAACCGCAGGGCAAACCGACAAACGTACCTTGACCAGCGGCTTCCTGCGCTACGAACAGGATTTCGCACCGGGCAGCACATGGTTTGTCGGCCTCGGCCACGCCGCGCGTTTCCCCGACTACTGGGAACGCATGCGTCGCAGCCCGGAGGGCAGCAATAGCTCCTTCTTGTCGACACGGCCAGAAAAAACCACACAGCTGGATATCGGTACCCGGTGGCGCCATGGCCCGCTGGATATTGCCGCATCGGCTTTTTACGGGCGGGTTGATGACTACATTCTGATCAACTGGGACAGGAACCAGACCCGCAATGTGGATGCCACTGTAATTGGCGGCGAACTGGACGCTGCCTGGCAACTGAACCCGCAATGGCAAGCCGTCGCCAGCCTGTCTTACGTTTACGGCCAGAACCGGACCGACGCCAAACCGCTGGCGCAGCAACCCCCGCTTGAACTGCGACTGGGGTTGAACTATGCGCAAGGCCCCTGGTCAGCAGGCGTTTTGTGGCGACTGGCTGCGGCACAACACCGCTACGACATCGGTTCAGGCGGTATTGTGAACAACGGCAAGGATCTGGGACCCAGCAGCGGGTTTGGCGTACTGTCACTGAATGCCGGCTGGCGACCGAATAAAACCCTGCTGGTAACGGCCGGGGTCGACAACGTGTTCAACAAAACCTACTCAGAGCACTTGTCGAAATCGGGAGCAAATATTCCGGGTAATGTGGCGTTCGTGAACCGCCGCATCAATGAACCGGGCCGTGTATTCTGGCTGAAAGCACAAGTGGCGTTCGATTAACCACCCGACGGGGCACTGCGGCAATGCCATGGTGCCCTGGCGGAGCAGGCCACAAGGCCACCTGACCCTGACCGGGCAGCAGCAGACGCCACCTGGCCCTAACGGAACTGCTGCAGCAGGCTGCGATTTTGGCGGACGCGTTCTTGCAGGGTACGAATTTCAACGTCAAGCTCTGACTGCAGATAAAAATCTTGCGTCATGTTGCGTGCTTGCTGAAGCTGTTCTATGGCCGTGGGCAAGGCCCCTGTCTTGTCGTAATAAATGGCCATCGCACGGCGCGCCTGAACCGGTTTGCCGACACGTTCGAGGTTCTGTCCTTGCAACTGGTACCAGCGCGGCTCGTTGGGCCAACGACGAATCATGTCGGACAACACCGCCAATGCCTGTTCAGGCTGTTTGTTGGCATCGAAGGCACGCGCAGTTACCAGACCCAGGCCCTGGTTGTCTGGCCAGCGTTCCAGGCCTTTGGAAGCCAGGGCTACCGCCGCCGGAGCCTGACCACGAGCCAGGGCAATTTCGGCCTCAAGCGCGACCAGGGGTGGCACCCGGATGCCATCGGCCTGGGCGTTTCGCAGGGCAGTTGCGGTAGCATCAAGATCTTTGCGTTGCCAGGCCGCATACGCCAACCCATACCAGGCCGCTGACTTCCGGACACCCGACAAGGTTTTGACTTCTTCGCGCAAGGCGGCCTCCATGTTCCGCAAGGCACGCGGGTCACGGGCCTGAAGGGCACGCAGTTTGGCACGCACAAACCAGTAGGCATCAGAGTCTGTGCGCTTTTGGGCTGGCAAGCCACGCACCCGGTTTTCGATATCGGACATCCGCTGAATGGACAGCGGATGGGTACTGGCGTAGGCGCCACCGCCCATGCCTTCATTCAACCGTGACGCATTGCCCAGCATGGCAAACATTTCTGCCATACCGGCCGGATCATAGCCCGCACGACGCAGCATTTCGAAACCGGAACGATCGGCCTCTTGCTCGGCCTGTCGCGAAAAGCCAAGTTGCTGATCGACAGCGGCCGCCTGGCCAAAGGCGGCGATGCCTGCCGCCAGATCACCGGTACCGGCCAGCGCCGCCAGCAGCGCCCCTGCAATCGAGGCCATGGCAAGATAACTGGACTGATTGGCTTGAGTCATGCCACGGGCCACGTGACGCTGGTACACGTGTCCCATTTCGTGCGCCACCACCGAGGCCAGCTGGGATTCGTTACGAGACGACACTACCAGACCACTATTGATACCAATGTAACCACCGGGCAACGCAAAAGCGTTGATGGCCGGATCACGCACCCCGAAAATCGTTACTGGCGCTGAGCCGGAGGCGCTGGCCAACTTGCGCCCCATCTCATTGAGAAATTGCGAGACATCGGGATCGTCGATATAGGTTGGGTCTCGGTAGCCCTGCTCCATGATGGCATCGCCCAACGCTTTTTCAAGCACCGGGGAAAGATCGGCGGAAGACGCCGAACCCATGCTGGGCAGACCGGCTGGCTGCGCCTGAAGTGGCAGCGGGCCAGCCAGCGCCAGTGCCAATGTCAGCCCTAATGCGCGCATGGTCGGCCTCATGGCGTCGCCCCGTTAGCCCGCAGTGCCGCCGCTACAGCCCGTTTTTTCTCGGGCAGTCGCCGTTTGCCAGACAGCCGCATGAGCGTACCCAGCGCAAACAACAAACCAAAAACTTCCACAAAACCCGCCAGAACCCACATCGTGAGGCCACCAATGGTTTGGTCGGTTACTGCAGACATGCCCGGAATGGCCCGCCCGCACAAATCAAAAATGGGGTACAGGTCGTATTCAGTGAAGGTGATGATGGCACCGACCACCATTTGCGGCACCATCGTGATCACCGGCGAAAAAATGCGTGCACCCGGCGACATGACCGCAGGCGGGTTCGGTCGGCGATCAAGAATGAGATTCCAGTACAGGAAGCCGGTAATGACCACTGACCAGTTCATGAAACGGTACAACCGCCAGTCGAGCATCGAGTAGAACTGAATGGTGGGAATCAGCCAGATAACAACCAGAAACACGAACAGGAACGGAACCAGGAACTTGTTTGTCAGCAGACCCTCAGTAAAACGCCCCGCCGTGGTTTGCCGGAAGTTTTTCAACCAGATGCGCGCGGGCATGGGCAAACCCGCACGCAAAACCTGCCCCGGGTACGCCCCCATGATCAACAACGGCCCCAAATGGTGCAACACCAGATGCTGCAAGCGATGGGCAAAAAACAGGCGCTCGGCGTAATAATCGATGCGGGTATGCATCGACAGGTACAGCACCACGAGGCCGATCCAGAACAGCCATTGGCGCGCCGCAGAAACACGATGAACCCGGGAGCCCCTGACAAACAAAACAATACCCGCAATAAAGCAGAGTATCAGGGCGGGGGAAAATTCCCACGGCGTCAGCCAGCCGATGATATCCATGGACTACAACCCGGAAACTAGAGATAAAGACCCGT
>JAAYID010000394.1 GCA_012744285.1 Alcaligenaceae bacterium | reverse complement strand
GGAGCTGAAAATGACACTGACCGCACGCTTTGAAACCTGGGCCGAAGAATTCGAGCAGCGGGGGATAGAAAAAGGTCTGGCGAAAGGGATGGCAAAAGGCATTGAGAAAGGCACCCACACCGGAATTGCCGAAACGCTCCACACGCTATTGCAACAAAAATTTGGAGACCTGCCCGCGTGGGTTGATCAACGACTGCAACAAGCGGACACTGCCGTACTGCAGCACTGGGTCGTCCGGTTCGTGCATGCCCAATCGCTGCACGACGTATTCGAATCTTGAACCCGTCGTGTCAAGCTCCTTCCCATACCCCCGCACCGGCTCTGCGTGAACCGTGACTCAGTGTGTTCCGGTTGCTGCGATCTCTTGCCGGTAGTTATTCCCGAAAACACTCATGTACGTCGGGTAAAAACTGCAGTAGAGCACTGCGGCAACCAGCAGGTTGACCGGAGTCATGAGCAGTTGTGCAACACCCTGGCTCAGGCCGATTCCGGTCAGGAGGTCATCAATGAATTGCATGGCAAAGAAAATCCCACCCCAGCTTGCCCCGTAAAGCAGGAACGGCCACTTGTTGCGCCAGCAGGCGACCATGGAAAAGAACAGGGCCTGCGTCATCTTGATGCCATGCCAGCCCACCAACGCCGGCGCATGCCAGAACAAGGCTGAAATCACAACATACATGATGGCAAAAGTAACGAATGGGCCTTGCACCGCCTGGGCCAGGGCTTGCGCATCGATTTGCCCTTCGGTGTCGACCGCTGCCATCAGGGTATCCAGAAATGGCACAGTCGCCACAAACCCGCCCAGCAGGCAGGCGGCCAGGTAAGCCAGCCCCAGCCGGAACAGCCCTTTACGGGCTTGGGTGTCGCGCAAGGGCTCCAACCACATTCCCGGCATGATTTGCCGGCCGTTTTCAATGTTGCGGCAGGCATTCAGCACAATGAAGGTGAGCGACGGCATGGCGGCGATCAGTGCCATTTGGCCAAACAGCGGAATGATGTAGGTCAGCGAAATCAGCAGACCAGTGATCAGGCTCCAGAAAAACATGGCCATGGGCTGACGTCTGAACAGGCGCATGCCGTCATTGATCCACTGCCAACCGGCTGAAAAAGGCAAGATTGCCGCTTGCATGGGCTTGATATCCAGAAAATAAACTATTGGGTGCGCAACGCCCGGCGTGCTGTGCTGTGCCGGGCACGTGGCATGGGGCACGTTTATGGCAAGGGGTCAAGGACCGGTTCGCGCCGGGCGCGCAGTACCCGCTCGAAATGGGTCGGGTCGTGCGGTTGCAGCGTTTGTGCCGGGCGTGGCAGGAAAAAGTCAAACAGACGCGAAACCCAGAAACGCAGCGCTGCCGCTTGCAGCATAAGCGGCCAGGCCTGGCGCTCGGCATCGGTAAATGGACGTACCGAGGCATACGCTTTTAACCAGGCAGCCAGCTTTTCCGGGTCAAAGGTACCGTCGTGCCGGTAAATGCACCAGTCATTGACACTGACAGCCACGTCGAACAGCCAGGTATCGCAACCCGCGAAGTAAAAATCAATGAAGCCGCCCATGACCGGCGCTTCGGGTGTGCCATCGAACAGGACATTATCGCGGAACAGATCACAGTGTGCCGGGCCATGGGGTAATTCAGCATACAGTGCGGTTTGCGCGAAACGGGTTTGTTCATTCAGTACCGTCTGGATCAATGCCGATTGGTCGGGATTCAGAAACGGCAGCACTTTCGGAATGGTGGTTTGCCACCACGACAGGCCACGCAGGTTAGGCTGATGAATACCGAATGACTTGCCGGCCAGGTGGGTCCGGGCCAGGGTTTCGCCGGCCAGCGCGCAATGGGCAGGGCCGGGTTCCGCTTCGTAACTGCCTTTCAGGCGAGTCACAATGGCGCAGGGTTTGCCGTGCAGTTGCCCGATACGCTTGCCGTCACAATCGGTTTGCGGTTCGGGTACCGGAATGCCGGCTTCGGCCAGGTGGTGCATCAGTTCAATGTAGAACGGCAACTGTTCGAAGGTGAGCACTTCGAAAATGGTCAGGACGTATTCGCCACGGGTGGTCGTCAGAAAATAGTTGGTGTTTTCAATACCGGCAGTGATGCCCTTGAGGGAAACCAGGTCGCCCAGTGTATAGCGGGACAACAGGGCTTGTGCGTCGGAGTCGGAAACAGGGGTGAAAACGGCCATGGCGCGAATACGTAGTCAATAGAGGCGTGAACAAAGGGGCGATTTTAGTCTACCCCGTCGCAGCGTGCTGCCGGGTCGCGTTAAAATTTTGGGCATAACCTTGATACGGATAGTTTTGTGACTGATTTGAACAGCGCGATTGCGCGCGGGCACCCGGGGTGGCGTTTGTGTGTTGCGCCCATGATCGACGTAACCGATCGTCATTGTCGGTATTTTCATCGTTTGCTGGCGCCGCAGGCGCGCTTGTATACCGAAATGATCACAACCGGTGCGATCGGGCACGGGCAATTGCCCCGGTTGCTCGATTTTGATCCGGCTGAACAGCCGGTGGCCTTGCAGCTGGGGGGCAGTGAGCCTGATGCCCTGGCACACAGTGCCAAAGTGGGCGAACAGTGGGGCTACGACGAAATCAACCTCAATTGCGGTTGCCCTTCCGAGCGCGTGCAGAAAGGTGCATTTGGTGCCTGCCTTATGGCGGAGCCCCAATTGGTCGCCGACTGCATCAAGGCCATGCAAGACGCCGTCAGTGTGCCGGTCACCGTCAAGCATCGCCTGGGGCTTGATTACAACGAGTCTTATGATTTTGTGCGCGACTTTGTGGGTACCATTTACCTGACGGGTTGCCGTGTGTTTGTTGTACATGCCCGTAATGCGGTATTGAAGGGGCTGAGTCCCAAAGACAACCGCGAGATTCCGCCCTTGCGCTACGACGTAGCGGCCCGGTTGCGTGATGATTTCCCGGATGCGGTGTTTGTATTGAACGGCGGCATCGCCAGTGCTGACGATGCTGTTGCTTTGATGGATCAGTTTGATGGCGTGATGCTGGGTCGCGCTGCCTGGCACGATCCGGGTGTGCTGTCAGAGATCAGCCAGCGTTGCTGGCCTGAAACACCCATTGGCCCGCCGGCTGAAATTCTTGATCAGTTTGCGCAATATGCCGCCCGGCAACTGGAACGGGGCGTGCCGTTACGCGTTATGACCCGGCCCCTGCTGGGCTGGATGAATGGCCGCCCCGGCGCGCGTCATTGGCGACGCATGTTGTCTGACCCGGGTGTATTGAACCAGAACGATGTGTCGGTACTGGCCAAAGCGCTGGCGTTGGTGGGGGCCAGTGGTGAAGGCTTGGCCCGGTAAATCTCAGTTCTTTTCGTCTTCGGGGTCTTCCTGGCCACCGGGCCAGTCGCGAATGTAGGCCTTGAGCATTTTGTTCTCGAATTTCTGCGCGGCCACAATGGCTTGCGCCATGTCGTAGAATGAAATAACGCCTTGCAGTACCGGGCCGTCCATGACGGGTGTGTAGCGTGCGTGCTTGTCGAGCATCAGGCGCTGGACTTCGTCGGCGCTGGTGTTTGGGGTAACACTGACAGGTGCGTCATCCATGACACTGCGAATCGTGTAGTCGCCGATAACGCCGCCGTTTTTCGTCAGGTGGCGAATGATTTCGCGAAAGGTCAGCATGCCGACCAGTTCGCCGTGTTCCATGATGACCAATGAGCCAATGTCCTGCTCGGCCATGGTTTCGAGGGCCTGATTGATGGGCGTGTCAGGCGAGGCGGTATACAGGGTGTTGCCTTTGACGCGCAAAATTTCACTGACTTTTAGCATGGCTTTGCCTCCTGGGGCGTTTCTGTTTCTGATACTGCAATTTTATTCTGCCCTGATGCGGCTGTTTCGGGTAGTGCGGTTTTCCCGTTCAGGACATCTTCAAGACTGATAGGAGTGGTGCTTGCCAGCACGGTCGCCAGCGCATGCATCAGGGCCGGGTCATCAGCCAGCCCGCTTTGATTGCGATCTATCAGCAGTGCATCAGCCAGGGTACCTAATTGTGCATTGCGCAGGTCACAGGCCAGTACCCAGCGTTCCTGGCCTTTTTCCTGTGTGACTACGACATGGCCCAGGGATTTCAGCGTGCGCATGACGGCGTGCAGTTCTGCGGGGTGCAAGCGCAAGTGGGCGCCCAGAAAGCGGGTGGTCCGTCCGGGTTGGTCTGAGCCTTGGGCGCTGCGCAGTACGCGAATGATGCGGATTGCATCGATAAAGGTGGCGCCGGGCTGTCGTTGTACCGCCCATCGGCGTAGACGCAAGGAGGGCAAGGTGGCGGCGACGGTGGCGCCAAACAAAATGGCCAGCCAGGACAGATAAATCCAGAGCAGGAAAATAGGCAGGGTGGCGAAGGCCCCGTAGATAACGGTATACGAGGGAAATTTGGTGATGTAGTAGGCAAAACCTGATTTCATGACTTCCAATACTACTGCGGAGCCCAAACCACCGGCCAGCGCGTCACGCCAGTACACCTGGCGGTTCGGTACGCACACGAACAGCCCGGTAAACGCAATGCCGGTGATCACCATGGGGATGAATGACAGCCAGAACCGCATGCCGGATGAAATCTCACCCACATTCAGCAGGGCCTGTTGCGCCAGGTAGGAGGTGAACCACAGACTAGCCCCGGCCAGCACCGGCCCTAGCGTGATGATGGCCCAGTACACCAGCATGCGCTGGGGCAGCGGCCGCTGCTGTTCGACCTGCCAGATATCGTTCAAGGCCGCATCAATGGTGGAAATCAGCATGACCGAAGCGACCAGCAAAAATACCGTGCCTACGGCGGTCAGGCGTGACGCTTGGGCGGCAAACTGATTCAGGTACTGCATGACGGTGTCGGATACCGTAGGCGGCAACAGGCTGTTGATCAGGAACTCTTCAAGCGCCATCCGGAATTCTGCAAACAACGGGAACGCGGTGAACAGCGCCAGGATGACGGCCAGCATGGGCACAATGGCCAACACAGTGGTGAAGGTCAGGCTGGAGGCAACCTGGGTGAGCTTTTTTTCTGCTGCGTGCTGCAGTGCATACCGGATGACCTGCCGGGCATCACCACACCATTGGCGAAATCCGCCAGGCGCGCGGTCGATGCGGGAAACGGTGTCGTGGACTGGTTCTTGTTGTTCAGTCATCAAAGGCAGGTTGTATGACGAAGTTTGACATTCGGGTAATAATACCAGCATGAAACAACCCGAATTGAATCCCGTCCTGCGCTTTGGCGCCATTTTTTCGCTAGTCGGGCTGATTGCCTTGACGTTTGTCTGGGAGCTTGTCGTGGCGCCCTGGCGCCCCGAACTGTCGGCGTTGGTGGGCATTTCCTGGCTGGTTTTCAAGCTGATTCCGCTGCTGCTGCCTTTGCCGGGCGTCATCAAGGGCAAGCTGTATACCTTGCAGTGGGCCTCAATGCTGGTGCTGCTGTATTTCATGGAAGGCGTTGTGCGCGCATTTTCCGATAGCTCGTCGGTGTCCCGCCTGATGGCCAGTATTGAAATTGGCCTGGCGGTGGTGTTTTACCTGTGTGCCATTCTGTATGTCCGGCCGGCCAAGAAAGCTGCGAAGGCGGCCAAGGTCGCGCAATCAGGGCAAGCGGCCCAATCACTGCACGCCACTCAGTCATCCCAAACCTTCGGGGGTGAAAATGGCCGCTGATGGCGTTCATGCCAGCCCGTTCGGCGGGCTGGACGTCAGCCACTCCTTTGCTGACCTGCCGGCTGACTTTTACACCGTACTTGATGCGCAGCCGCTGATTCGTCCGCGTGTGCTGCACGCCAATCCAGACGTCGCCCGGATGCTCGGGCTTGATGCCGCGGCCCTGACGACGCCTGCGTTTCTTGATGTGGTTGCCGGCAACCGTCCGTTACCCGGCGGCAAGACCTTGGCGGCTGTTTATAGCGGCCATCAGTTTGGGGTCTGGGCCGGTCAACTGGGCGATGGCCGTGCCCATTTGCTGGGCGAGATCAATACGCAACAAGGGCCTTTCGAATTGCAGCTCAAGGGCTCGGGTCAGACGCCGTATTCCCGCTTCGGAGATGGCCGTGCCGTGGTGCGTTCCTCAGTACGTGAGTACCTGGCCAGTGAGGCCATGTTTGGGCTGGGTATTCCCACCACCCGTTCATTGGCTCTGGTGGTCGCCGACGACACCGTCGCGCGCGAGGTGTACGAAACCGCCGCCGTTGTGACGCGGGTTTCGCCAAGCTTTGTACGGTTTGGTTCGTTTGAACACTGGGCCGGAAACCCGCAGGCCATGCAAACCTTGCTCGATTACGTGGTGACACGTTTTTACCCCCAGTGTGCCCGGCCCGGCCCCGACGATGACGAGCTGGGAGGGGCGACGCCGCAACAAACGACAGCCTTGCGGCTTCTGGGTGAGGTGGTGACCCGTTCGGCGCGACTGGTGGCTGACTGGCAAACGGCAGGGTTTTGTCATGGCGTGATGAATACCGACAATATGTCGATTCTGGGGCTGACGATTGATTACGGCCCGTTTGGTTTCATGGATGCGTTCCGCATCAACCATATTTGTAATCGTACCGATCGTAATGGGCGTTATGCCTGGAATGTGCAACCGTCAGCCATGTTCTGGAATTTGCACCGGCTGGCCAATGCCTTGTCCACCCTCGATCTTGAGGCTGACGCGCTGGCGTTTCAGCTCGATAAATTCGAGCCGGTCTTCACTCAGGCCTACCGTTCGAACCTGATGCGCAAGCTGGGCTTGTCGTATTGGGATGACGACACGGATGCCGGTCTGGTCGATGACTGGTGGCGTTTGTTGCACGAACAGGGGGCTGACTTCACCCTGGCGTTTCGTCATCTGGCACAGGCGCCGCAATCTCCCGATGCCTTCCTGTCGCTGTTTGCCGATCGTTCAGTGGCGTCTGTCTGGCTTGATCGGTATCGTCAACGCGTGGCGTCCGAAGGCGGGGTCGATTCAGAGCGTGTTGCATCAATGCAGCGTGCCAACCCGTTATATGTGTTGCGTAATCATATTGCCCAGAGGGCCATTGACGGCGCTTTGCGCGACGACCCGTCTGAAATCGAGACCCTGCTGATGCTCTTGCGCGACCCCTTCACGGAAAAGAAAGGCTATGAGCGTTATGCCGAGCCGCCGCCGGCAGGGGCAGGCAGCATGCCCCTTAGCTGTTCGTCATAACCTCAGGCGTCATCGTCATGCATAATTCAGGTTCTGCAGTGTTTTTCAGAACCCATTCATTTTTAGCACCCTCAGGCGTAGATCATGTCCGGTAATACCTTAGGCAAGTTGTTTTGTGTTTCCAATTTCGGTGAATCCCATGGCCCGGCTATTGGCGCCGTGGTCGATGGTTGCCCCCCCGGCCTGCCCCTGACGGCGCAAGATATTCAAAACGAGCTCGACCGTCGTCGCCCGGGGACATCGCGCCACGTCACGCAACGCCAGGAGGCCGATCAGGTCGAGATTCTTTCCGGACTGTACGAAGGGGTGACCACGGGTACCCCGATCGGCTTGCTGATTCGCAATACCGATGCGCGCAGCAAAGATTACAGCAACATTGAAGATACCTTCCGGCCAGGGCATGCTGATTATGCCTACTGGAAAAAGTATGCACATCGTGACCCGCGTGGCGGTGGCCGCTCATCAGCGCGCCTGACGGCACCCACGGTAGCGGGCGGGGCGATTGCCAAAAAATGGCTGAAGGAAACGTATGGGGTTGTCATCCGGGGTTACATGAGCCAGCTGGGGCCTGTTCAGGTACCGTTCCACGACTGGGCTCACGTTGAAAACAACCCTTTTTTTGCCGCGAATGCCGATGTGGTTCCCGAACTTGAAGCCTTCATGGACCAATTGCGTCGTGATGGTGACTCAATCGGGGCGCGTATCGAGGTGGTGGCCGAGGGTTTGCCTGCGGGTTGGGGCGAACCCATCTATGATCGGCTGGATGCAGACATTGCGCACGCCATGATGGGGTTGAACGCCGTCAAAGGGGTTTCGATTGGTGCAGGGTTTGAATCCATTACCCAGCGTGGTTCCGAACACGGTGACGAGATTACCCCGGAAGGTTTCCAGACCAACCATGCCGGTGGCATCCTGGGCGGCATTTCATCGGGTCAGCCGTTGCAGGTGTCGCTGGCGATCAAGCCCACATCCAGCATCCGGGTCGAACGTCGTTCGGTCAATCGCGCCAACGAGCCGGTGCAGGTACAGACACTCGGGCGTCATGACCCATGTGTCGGTATTCGTGCAACGCCCATTGCCGAGGCTTTGCTGGCCATTGTGTTGATGGATCACGCCTTGCGTCATCGTGCCCAATGTGGTTAATGGTTAAATGTCGGGTGGTTTGACAGGGCGTGTGTAGTGTGTTTGTCTGACCGTCTATTCATGCTTTGTTTCAGGGTTCCGGTGTTTTGTTTTCAAAGGGGGCAACGATGGTTACGTTTTCTGTTCGTCGCTGGATTGCGCTGGCGGGGTTGTCCGGTACGGTTGTACTTGCGGGTTGTGCGGCGGTTCAAACTACGGGTTCGGGCGCTGTCGGCATTGAACGCAAGCAATACATGTCCAGCCTTGTCTCCGAACAGCAGCTTCAGCAAGAGGCGGCTTCTCAGTACAACACGCTGATCAGTCAGGCCCGTGCCCAAGGCGCCCTGGATGTCAATGCGGCCCAGACACGCCGGGTGCAAGCCATCACCCAGCGTCTTATTGCCCAGGTCGGGGTGTTCCGGCCTGATGCGGCGCGTTGGAACTGGCAAGTTCATGTGCTCAAGTCCAATGATGTCAATGCGTGGTGCATGCCCGGCGGGAAAATTGCGGTCTACACCGGGCTGATTGATCAGTTGCAGGCTTCTGATGCCGAGCTGGCCGCTGTCATTGGTCACGAAATCGCCCATGCCTTGCGTGAGCACACACGCGAGCAGGTGTCGCAAAAAATGGCAGCCAACGTCGGGTTGTCCGTTCTGGCGGCGGTGACTGGCAGCCAGGCGACGGCTGACCTGGGCGGTACCCTGACCGAGGTGATGTTTACGTTACCCAACAGCCGTACCCACGAAATTGAAGCCGACCGCATGGGTGTCGAGCTGGCTGCGCGGGCCGGCTATGACCCCTATGCGGCGGTTACCCTGTGGGAAAAAATGGGTCGTCTGGGCGGTGGCGGTCAGCCTGAATTCTTGTCGACCCACCCGTCGGCCAGTACCCGCATTGCAGATTTGAAGGCAATTGCCGCCCAAATGATGCCGTTGTATGAACAAAGCCCCCGCTGATCATTAAGCGAATGCTGCCGTCGTCCGGCAGTTTCACCCTTTGGCGTTGCCCCTGCCGTGCAGATGCACAGTGCAGGGGTTTTCTTTTATTGGCATGCCTTTAACGATGCAGATGGTGCCCGCAGACTATTACCTGTTACTTGTTATACCAGTATATTCAGTGTACTTGTACTAGCTTAATGTGCTGTCATAATACCCACTGTAGTGTGTTCAACTTTTTTCAAGAGTCTAGTCATGGCCGAAACCCTGTACGACAAATTATGGCGTGCGCACGTTGTGCACGAAGAAACCGACGGCACCTGTTTGCTGTATATCGACCGGCAGTTGCTGCACGAGGTTACCAGCCCGCAAGCCTTTGAAGGTCTGGAGCTGGCAGGGCGTAAACCCTGGCGCATCAGTGCCAACCTTGCGGTGGCTGACCACAACGTACCGACCGAAGGCCGTGCCCAGGGCATCAAAGATGCCATTTCACGTCTTCAGGTTGAAACGCTCGATCGCAACTGTGAAACTTTCGGTATTACCGAGTTCCGCATGAATGATTTGCGTCAAGGCATTGTGCACGTCATCGGGCCCGAGCAAGGGGCCACCTTGCCCGGCATGACCGTGGTTTGCGGTGACTCGCACACCAGTACCCACGGCGCCATCGGTGCGCTGGCGTTTGGTATTGGTACCTCCGAAGTCGAGCACGTCATGGCTACCCAGACCTTGCTTATGAAAAAAAGCAAGAACATGCTGATCAAGGTCGACGGTGAAATGCCGAAGGGCTGTACCGCAAAAGACCTTGTGTTGTACATCATCGGCCAAATTGGTACGGCGGGTGCCACGGGGTACGCCATTGAATTTGGTGGCAGCACTGTGCATGCCCTGTCGGTCGAAGGTCGCATGACGGTTTGCAACATGGCGATTGAAGCCGGGGCCCGTTCGGGTATGGTTGCCGTCGACGAGAAGACCATCGAATATTTCCGTGGCCGCCCGTATGCACCCAAGGCCGACCAATGGGATCAGGCGGTCGAGTACTGGAAAACCTTGCATTCCGACGAGGGTGCGGTGTTTGATCGCGTGGTCGAACTCAATGCCGCCGATATTGTGCCGCAAGTAACCTGGGGCACCTCACCCGAAATGGTGTTGCCCATCAGCGGTCAGGTACCTGATCCAGCCAATGAAACGGATCCGGTACGTCGCAGCGGTATTGAGGGCGCACTCAAATACATGGGGCTTGAACCCAACACGCCCATCACCGATATCCGCCCCGACCGTGTTTTCATTGGTTCGTGCACCAACTCGCGCATTGAAGACATCCGTGAAGCCGCTGCGGTCGTTCGCGGCAAGCGTGTGGCCGCCAACATCAAGCAGGCCATGGTGGTGCCCGGGTCCGGTCTGGTCAAGGCTCAAGCCGAAAAAGAAGGCCTCGACAAAGTCTTTCTGGATGCCGGTTTTGAATGGCGTGATCCGGGTTGTTCCATGTGTCTGGCCATGAATGCCGACCGTCTCGAGCCGGGTGAGCGTTGTGCGTCCACATCGAATCGCAACTTTGAAGGCCGCCAGGGGCAGGGTGGTCGTACCCATCTGGTCAGCCCGGCGATGGCGGCCGCTGCGGCAATTGCGGGCCATTTTGTTGACGTTCGTAGCATTTAAGGGGTAGTTTCATGCAAGCATTTACCACACACAAAGGCTTGGTTGCGCCGCTCGATCGCGAGAACGTCGACACTGACCTGATCATGCCCAAGCAGTTTCTCAAATCCATCAAGCGTACGGGCTTTGGCCCGAACTTGTTTGATACCTTGCGTTATCTGGATCAGGGCGAGCCCGGCATGGATAACAGCAAACGCCCTTTGAATCCCGACTTCGTGTTGAATCAGGCCCGTTACCAGGGGGCTTCCGTGCTGCTGGCCCGCCAGAACTTTGGTTGCGGCTCCAGCCGTGAACACGCGCCCTGGGCCTTGCTGCAATTCGGGTTCCGCGCCATTCTGGCCCCGTCGTTTGCAGACATTTTTTTCAACAACTGCTTCAAGAACGGCTTGTTGCCTATTGTTTTGCCTGAAGCGGAAATTTCCCGTCTGTTTGAAGACGTGAATGCAAAAGAAGGGTATTCGCTTGAAATCGATCTGGCCCGGCAGAAGATCATTACCGATGACGGGCGTGACATTGCCTTTGATATCGAGCCTTTCCGCAAGCACTGTTTGCTGAACGGATTGGATGACATTGGCATGACGTTGCAAAAAGCCGATAAAATCAAGGCCTTTGAGGCCGAGCGATTAGCTCGGCACCCCTGGCTGGTTGGTCAGCCGAACTAACGGGTCCGCAGGCCTGCCCTATTGGCAGGCCTGCTGGTTTTGATCCGGTCTTCACGCAAAGATACACCATGACAAAGAAAATCGCAGTTTTGCCCGGTGACGGGATCGGTCCTGAAATCATTGAACAAGCCGTTCGCGTTCTGGGTGCGCTGAGCCTTGATCTTGAACTGGAAACACAGCCGGTGGGCGGGGCGGCCTACGATGTGCATGGCCACCCCTTGCCACCGGTCACGCTTGAACTGGCCAAGCGCTCAGATGCCATTTTGTTTGGTGCCGTCGGTGACTGGAAGTACGACAACCTGCCGCGCGAACACCGCCCCGAGCAGGCCATTCTGGGGTTGCGGCGTGCGCTGGGCCTGTTCGCCAACTTGCGTCCGGCTGTGCTCTATCCCGAACTGGCCAATGCCTCGTCATTGAAGCCTGAAGTGGTGGCCGGGCTTGATATCCTTATTGTGCGCGAGCTGACCGGTGATATTTATTTTGGTCAGCCTCGTGGCGTGCGTCTGCTTGATGATGGCCCGTTCAAGGGTGAGCGTCAGGGCTTCGACACCATGCACTACGCTGAAACTGAAATCCGTCGCATCGGGCATGTTGCGTTTCAGGCGGCTCGCAAGCGTGGCAAGAAACTGTGCAGTGTCGACAAGGCCAACGTACTTGAAACCTCACAGTTTTGGCGCGACATCATGATCGATGTTGCCAAAGAATACCCCGATGTTGAGCTTAGCCATATGTATGTCGATAACGCTGCCATGCAGCTGGTGCGTGCGCCCAAGGCGTTTGATGTCATCGTGACTGGCAACCTGTTTGGCGATATTTTGTCTGATGAAGCGGCCATGCTGACGGGTTCAATCGGTATGCTGCCCTCGGCCTCGCTGAACGCATCGAACCAGGGCCTTTACGAACCCAGCCATGGTTCAGCCCCTGATATCGCAGGCAAAAATATTGCCAACCCGCTGGCCACCATGTTGTCTGCGGCCATGATGCTGCGTTATTCGCTTGACCAGTCGGCGCAGGCCGATCGTATCGAAGCCGCAGTTCAGTCAGTGTTGCAGCAAGGGCTGCGTACGGCTGATATTTATGAGGAAGGCACGACACGCGTTTCGACCTCTGAAATGGGTGATGCGGTACTCAAGGCGCTAAAATAAAACGTTTTCTTTTGCTTATAAAACGTTTTTCTATCACTTTCAGGTAAATGTTATGACTCAATCAGTAGGTTTGGTCGGCTGGCGCGGCATGGTGGGCTCGGTGCTCATGCAGCGCATGCGCGACGAGAACGATTTTTCCTTATTCCAGCCGGTGTTTTTTTCCACCAGCAATGCCGGTGGCAAGGCGCCAGCCTGGGCCGACGGTGCCGGTCCGTTGCAAAACGCCTACGACATTGAAACCCTGAAAAAACTGCCCATCATTGTTACGGCGCAGGGCGGCGACTACACCACCGAGGTTTATCCCAAGTTGCGTGCAGCGGGTTGGGACGGTATCTGGATTGATGCGGCCAGCACCTTGCGGATGAACGACGATGCCATCATCGTGCTTGATCCGGTCAATCGTCCGGTCATCGATGCCGCGTTGAACCGTGGCGTCAAGAACTTTGTGGGCGGCAATTGCACGGTCAGTTGCATGCTGATGGGTCTGGCCGGCTTGTTCAATAACGACCTGGTCGACTGGATGACCAGCATGACCTACCAGGCCGCATCGGGTGGTGGTGCCCAGCACATGCGCGAACTGCTCACCCAGTTCGGCATCATCAACCAATCCGTCAAGTCGTTGCTCGACGATCCGGCGTCGGCCATTCTGGAAATCGATCGCGGTGTTCTGCAAACCCAGAAAGATGCCGATCTGCCCCGTGATCACTTCGGCGTTCCCCTGGCGGGCAGCCTGATTCCCTGGATTGATAAAGACCTGGGCAATGGTGTATCGCGTGAAGAATGGAAGGCCGAAGCCGAAACCAACAAGATTCTGGGTCGCGGCGAAGCGTTCGGTACCGAACCCACCCGCATTGACGGCCTCTGCGTACGTATCGGTGCCATGCGCTGCCATAGCCAGGCCCTGACCTTGCATCTCAAGCGCGATGTTCCGCTTGACGAAATCACTGACATGATTGCCCAGGGTTCCAAATGGGCCAAAGTCATTCCCAACGAGCGCGAAGCGACCATGCAGGGGCTGACGCCGGTGGCGGTTACCGGTACACTCGACATTCCTGTAGGGCGTCTGCGCAAGATGTCGATGGGTTCGCAATACCTCAGCGCGTTCACTGTTGGTGATCAACTGCTGTGGGGCGCTGCAGAACCCTTGCGTCGCATGCTGCGCATTACTTTGGGTGAACTGTAATATGCAAAAATCTCATCGGGTAACTGCCAGGGCCGTCACGGCGGGTCTGATCGCAGGGGTTGCGTTGGCAGCACTGTCGTTCAGTACGGTAGTTCACTCGATGAGTATCGGGCATTCACGCTTGCTGTCCCCTGTGGGGCAGCCACTGCGAATCCAGACGCCGTTGCAGGGTGTTTCGGCTCAAGATGCCCAGTCACTTTCAGTGGCCGTTGCACCGGCCAAGGCCTGGAATGAGGCAGGTTTGGTTCCTCCAGTCGATCTGTCCTCGTTGCAGGTTGCGGTGTTCGATGGTGTCAGGCCGGGCTCTAAAATAGTCACGGTCAGTTCGGCCCAGCCTTTGTCATCGGGTATCGCCGATCTTTTGCTGGTTGTGCGCTCCTCCTCCGGTCAGGTGCAGCATCAGGTCAGTGTGCTGGCGCCAGCCGACCTTCAGGTGGCGGCTGCGGCGACGGTGCAGGTCAACCAGTCTCTGGGGGCAGCGGGTATGGGCGCTGTGCCTGCAAAAACGGTAACAGATGCTGTGCCGTCGGGTGCCGGCGCCGGGCAAGCCATACAGGTTCGCAAAGGAGATACGCTCTTTTCCCTGGCGCGTCGTCATGCCGTGCCGGGTGTCTCACTGTATCAATGGATGGTTGCCGTTCAGGCTGCCAATCCGTCGGCGTTCATTCAAGACAATGTCAACCTGCTGAAGGCGGGTGCAACGCTGGTTGTGCCCGACCCGTCGGCGCTGGTGGCGTTGTCCGATGCCCAGGCACGCCGCGTGTTTCAGCAACATGCCCACGCGTTCGCCGATTACCGGCAACGCATGGCTTCTCGTACCGGTGCGTCACTTCAGCCGACCCAGGCGGGTCGTGGTACGGTGTCGACGTCAACTAGCGGCCCGGTTGAACAGTCCGGGGGCAGCGGCGCAGACAAGGTCGTGCTTTCATCCGGTCTGTCTTCCAACGGGGCGAGCGCCGATGATGCATTGGCATTGCAAAAAAACACCCATGACGCCCAAAGTCGTGTAGCGACGCTGGAAGATAACGTCAAGAATCTCAGTGAAGCGTTGCAACAGCAAGGCATTGCTGCTTCTGAAGTCGCCTCGGAGGGCATTGAGGCCCTCGCAGATGTTGTCGACAAGGCTGTCGATGCCGTCTCTGAAGCCGCTGAAAGCGGGTCGGGCAAGGTAACTGCCGCTGGCGTTTCAAACACGACTGCGGTTTCATCAGGGGAGGCTTCAACGGCGACAACGGCTGCCTCTTCCCCTGCAGCAGGTTCAGTCGCTTCGTCAGCAGACACCGGTACCGCCTTGCCGGGGGCATCGTTGCCCTCAGCAGCGGCAACACGGCCGGCGTCAACGCCAGGTAGCGGCCTGTCCAGTCCGGCATCCTCGTCGGCATCAAGTCCTCCTGAAGCGGCATCGCCTGATGCGTCTTCGTCATTTTCATCGGGGTCGGTGTCGTCCGTGCCTGATCCATCTTCCAAGAGTCTTTCTTTCGTGTCCTGGTTTCAAGATCATTTGTGGGCGGTTCTCGCCGGTATTTTCGCGCTGGTTGTCATGATTGTCGTCTGGTTGCTGCGTCGAGCAGGTGCTGAGCCCGCCGCTAGTGGCGGCATTACCGAAGACATGGTGCGCGAGCGCCTGCAGGGCATTAATCTTGAT
>JAAYID010000393.1 GCA_012744285.1 Alcaligenaceae bacterium | reverse complement strand
GCTCGGCCAGTTGCGCGTCGTCGTAGCCAAACCCCAGGATCAGACCAATACTTTTTTCGGTGCTGGCGTGTTCTTTTGACCAGGCTTGAAGGGTTTGCTGCAAATCCTTGATGCTGGTGACTTTGCCATCGGGTGGTGCCAGCAGATTGGCAGAGATGGCCTGCAGGCCAATCATGAAGGCATGCCCGTGGGCATCGACAAAGCCGGGCAGCATGGTTTTGCCCTGCAGGTCGATGGTCTGGGTGTTTTTCCCCTGGTGGGCCTTGAGTTCAGACAGTGTGCCGACTGCAAGTATTTTCCCGTCCCGCACGGCGACGGCCTCAACGGCAGGCCGGGCATCGTTGATGGTCACAATGGGCCCCCCTGTCCAGATGGTGTCGGCCAGTTCGGCAGCAATGGCAGGTTGGCCTGCAAGCAGGGCCAGGCTTAACGCAGCCAGCCTGAACGGGTGTCGGATGCTCATGCGGTGTCTCCTGAGGGTAAAACGTGTTCCGGGGTCATGATAAAAAATGTAATCACCCGGCACTGTGCCACGCGTTGGCGCGTGCGTGCCAGTCTCAAAAGTCTCAAAAGTCTTGTTTGGTCCCATTCAAATGCATTTAATTGTCGTTAAAAGCATTAATCAATGGGTATGTGTGCTGCTAATTTCGGTTATCCTAATTTTTTGTCTGTGCTTCAAGGCGCGTGATGTCGTCGTTTTTTCTGCGTTTGTGCTTCGTTTTAAAACTAAGTGTTCTGGTGCTGGCCGGCCCTGTTTTTGCTAATGAACTCAGCTGGACGGGCGACTGGGACAGCACCTGGAGAGATCGCGGTGCCCGTATCTCGCTGGTTCAGGAAGGTGATCAGGTCACCGGGGGGTACAAGCTGTATGGCGGCCAGGTGGTTGCCCAGGTCAACGGCCATGAGCTGCGTGGGGTCTGGAAAGAGCGGGGCCGCGACGGAACCTTCTATGCGGTCATGTCTGATGATGGCCAAACGTTTACGGCTCGATTTGGAACCGGCGAATGGATTACCGGTATTCGTGTAGAGGCCGACAACGCATTCATGGGGGTGGCCCTTGATCGCAGCAGTCCAGCCAACGTTATGTATCACTTTCTGTCGATCATGAACGCCGTGGGGCCGGGGCGCATGGAACTGCTTAGTGAAGCGTCGCATTTCATTGATTTTTCCCGTCTAGACCCTTCCTCTGTAATCAGCGAGCTTGAGTACACACAGTTGCTTTTTTCCGTGCTCGATCGCCTGACCTTCCGTGTCTGGGGTATTCAAGCCAGGCCCGGTCAGACAGAAATGACGGTCAAGTTGCCGCAGGCCGGAACTGATTCGTCATTTGAGCTCGGATTCGTTCTGAACGACAAGGACTGGTGGCTTGTACCCCCTTCACCGGCCACCTTGCGTCAGGCAAAGGCCGATTTAAGCCTGCATCGCGATATCAGGATGGCAAGTGACGACGCCGACTTGTCTTCGCCTCGGGCGACTGTTCGCAACTTGTTTAAAGCGTTCAGTACCCAGAACATCGTACTTGAGCATGCGCTTGCAACACTGAACATGTCAGAAATGTCGGCTTTGGCCCAGCAATATGAGGGTCCCCGGCTGGCTCGCTATGTGTATCGAGCCTTGCTGCGCCTGGGCTCTCCGGTCTGGCAAGAAATTCCTGACGATCCGGCCCGGCGTCAGGTTTATACGTTTTTTGAGCACCCGTACGGGGTAATCGCGCTGGAGCCGGTCGAGACCGATTATGGGTTGCGATGGCAATTTACCCCTGAAACCTTGCTGAACATTCGGGCGGTGTATGCGGCGCTTGACAATATGCCTGTTGTGGACAGCTTGGCGTTTCAGGCGGCCAATGAAAGTCTTTACTTCAAAATCCGTGATGCTGTCAGGGGGCTTAGCGGTGAAATGGTCCGAAGAGTGGGTGCGATGGAGGTGTGGCAGTGGTTGGGGTTGCTGTTTGTATTTGTCATGGCGGTTGGTCTTGGGCGCCCCCTGACTGCAGTGTTGTACGGGGCAGTCATCAATCGTCTGCAACCATCGGGTGAGCAGGTTCCTGCCGTGCGCTGGCTGTTTTTGTGGTCATTCCGCCTGCTGCTGCTGGGCGTCATCTTGCGACTGTCTGACAAGGTGCTGAGTTATCCGGATATTGTTCAGGTTGCTTTAGTGGCAACCAGCATGACAGCGATCATTTTGTCGACCATGTTGCTGCTGCTGCTGGCAACCGGTTTTGTGGTGCAGCGACTGAAGGCAGCCAGCTCTGTTCAGAAGCATGTCACGCTGGTTGCTTTTATTGCTGGTATTTTTCGCATGGTTGTTGTCGTGTCGGCCTTGTTGCTGCTGGCCGACGTGCTGCAGATGCCCTACCAAAGTGTTTTGGCCGGTTTGGGGCTGGGGGGGTTGGCTGTGGCTCTGGCGGCGCAATCAACGCTGCAAAACTTCATTTCGGGCATCACGTTGTATTTCGACAAGCCAATTGCGGTTGGTGATTACTGCAAATTTGGTGAAAAAACGGGCACCGTAGAGTTCATCGGCATGCGTTCGACCCGCATCCGTACGCTTGACCGGACTATCGTCACGATTCCGAACAGCGAGTTTTCGAACATGCAAATTGAAAATTACGCGAAACGTGACAGCATGTTCCTGAATTACGTGTTGCGGCTTCGTTATGAAACAACGCCAGACCAGATGCGCTATGTGCTGGCTGAGTTGCGCAAGCTTTTGTTAAGCCACCCGAAAGTTGCGTCCGATCCGTTACGGGTTCGGTTCGACGGCTTTGGCGAGCATGCGTTGGAGGTCAGTGTTTTTGCTTACGTAATGTCATGTGACTATGCCGAGTTCGTTGCCATACGAGAAGATATTCACTTGAGGGTTATGGATGTGGTTGAACGCTCTGGCAGCAAGTTGGCAGTACCCTCTATGTTGCATTACAACACTGAAGACCGCATGCCCGACCAGGCCAAGGTACGCGATAGTGAGGCGGCCGTTGCCCAGTGGCGTGAAGATGGCGTACTGCCGTTCCCGGACTATGACTGGCCCGATAAGGCTGCTTTCCGCGAAACGCTTGAGTACCCGCCTGAAGGGTCGGTGTTAGGCAGCAGGCACACCTGAGCGGGCAGGTGTTCGTTATGAACCTGTCCGTAATTGTGTGGCGGTTCATCGGTCAGGGTCGCCAAGTTGACAGCCAGCTGAACGACCCCTACTATTACTAGCCCTTATTACAGGAGCTTTCCGGGTTGTGCCCGGTGTTTTATGGACAGTCCCGGTTCGTTATCAGAAACTGTATCTACGCTTGCAAGCAGTGTTTCTATTGGCGGTGATGCCTTTTTGCTGCTGCTTTATGTTGTTCTTGCCCTGCTGTTTTCGTTTCTTTGCTCGGTTGCCGAAGCCACGTTGCTCAGCATCACACCGTCTTATATCGCCAATCTCAAGGCCGTCAACCCCAAAAAGGCCGAGCAGCTGCGTCGTCTTAAAGAAGACAATATCGACCAGTCGCTGGCGGCGATTCTGACGGTCAATACGATTGCTCACACCGTGGGGGCCATTGGTGCGGGCTCAAAAGCAACAGTCGTCTTTGGCAGTGCCTGGTTTGGCGTGTTTTCAGCGGTAATGACGTTGCTGATTCTGTTCTTGTCAGAAATTCTGCCTAAAACGCTGGGTGCGGTGTACTGGCGTCAGCTGGCTGGCATGACCGGTGTTTTCGTCAATATGCTGATCAAGAGCATGTATCCGCTCATCGTGGTTTCAGAAAAGCTGACCAAACTGATTTCCGGCGGGAAAAAGCTGAATGACTTCAGTCGTGACGAGTTCGTGGCCATGGCCAGTATTGGCAAGGAACAGGGCCTGATCAACGAACGCGAGTCCAAGATCATTCGTAATCTGTTTTTGTTCAAGTCGGTCGAAGCCAGTGCCGTGATGACGCCGCGCATCGTGGTTTCGGCCTTGCAAAAAGACCTGACGGTTGAAGAGGCGCTGGATGACCCGGTCAAAGCCCACTTTTCACGCTTGCCTGTTTACGGTACCGATCTGGATAACGTAGTTGGGTTTGTGTTGCGCGAAGATTTGCTGGTTGCCAAAGGACAGGGGCAGAGCGAGCGTCCGCTGTCTGACTTTCGCCGTGATATCGTGGCCATTCTTGATAAAACACCGTTGTCACGCCTGATGGAAACCCTGCTTGAAGAGCGACAGCACGTTGCATTGGTGGTCGGTGAATATGGCGACACCAAAGGCCTGGTTACGCTTGAAGATGTTGTTGAAACCCTGTTGGGTATCGAAATTATCGACGAGGGTGACAAGGTCGACGACATGCAAAAGCTGGCACGCCGGCTTTGGGCCAAGCGTGCCGAGCGCATGGGCATCCGGTTTGACCCGAACGCCGGTGATCCGGGTAACTAACAGACCATTGCGCCGATATGTGGCGCAATGGTCTACGCGTGTTTTCTTTGGCTGTTGTGACGCGTCAGTGCTTTTTCACCCTCGATCACCAGAAAGATCAGTGCGCCGATAGCCATGGGCAGCAACCAGTGACGCAGTGCCAGTGGTGCTGTGCCAAAAGCAGTATTCATGACAGGCAGGTAGACAAAGCCCAGTTGCAATATGGCCAGTGTGGCTACGGCAAGCAGGGCAACACGATTTGAAAACAGGTGTTTGATGTGCAGGCTGGATTCGGTCAGGAAACGCGCATTGAACAGGTAAAACGCCTGCCCGATAACCAGGGTATTGACCGCCATGGTGCGGGCCTCTTCCGTGGTCATGCCAACAGCCAGTTCGTATTCAAACGTGGCCATGGTCGCCCCGCCAATCAGCACTGAAACAAGTCCCAGGCGCATGACCAGGATACGGTCGATCAAGGATGCCCCCGGTTCGCGTGGGGGGCGCTGCATGACCCCGGGTTCGGTGGGCTCAAAGGCCAGAGCAAGCGCCAGCGTAACGGCAATGACCATGTTCACCCATAGAATCTGCGCCGGTGTCAGGGGCAGGACCAGCCCGAACACAAGGGCGGCCAGCATGACCAGGCCTTGAGCACCGTTGGTCGGCAGAATGAACAATATGGCTTTGCGAAGGTTGTCGTAAATGGTACGACCCTCTTCAACGGCCCGCTCGATTGACGAAAAATTGTCATCGGCCAGTACAATTTCGGCCGCCTCTTTGGTGGCTTCAGTACCCTTTATACCCATGGCTACACCGACGTCGGCGCGCTTGAGTGCCGGGGCGTCGTTGACGCCATCACCGGTCATGGCAACGACCTCTCCACGAGCCTGCAAGGCCTTGACCAGGCGCAGCTTGTGTTCCGGGCTGGTGCGCGCAAAAATGTCGCAGTTCTGGGCCATCTGCTCGAGCGCCTCGTCGGTGGCCGACTCAATATCGGCTCCGGTCAAGACCGTCAACGTTTTGCTGTTGCCCAAACCCATTTCAATGCCAATGGCGCGCGCTGTGCCTGCGTGATCGCCGGTAATCATTTTGACGCGAATGCCGGCAGAGTGGCACGACCGGATAGCCTCGATAGCTTCGGGGCGGGGTGGGTCAATGATGCCAATCAAGCCCAGGAACGTCATGCCGCGTCCCACATCATCCAGGCTCAGGTCAGCTTTGTCGTCAGGCACATCGCGCGTTGCGGCGGCCAGCACGCGCAAGCCATCGGCGCTCAGGCGATCAATGTGGTATTCCCAGAACTGGCGATCAAGGGGCTTGGGCTGTGCATCGGCGCCCATTTCGTAGTCGCAGCGATCAAGCAGCCGGTCAGGAGCCCCCTTAAGCAGAATGCGGCGTCCACCCTGCGGGTGGCTGTTCAGGGTGGCCATGAACTTGTTGGCTGATTCGAACGGAATGCTGGCGTGACGCGTATGGGCGTCTGCATCAAAGCCTGCTTTGTGCGCCAGGGTACGCAGGGCGCCTTCGGTAGGTTCGCCGGCGACCCTCCATTGTCCACCGTCTTTGACGATGTACGTGTCATTGGCAACGGCAACCACTTCGATGACCGCCAGCAGATGGCCATGATCGTAGACGGCGACCGTGTTGCCATCGAGGGTAATGTCACCCTCAGGGATATAGCCTGTTCCGCTGATTTCGTACACACCGCCACGCGTTACAACATAACGTGCCGTCATCTCGTTCTTGGTC
>JAAYID010000392.1 GCA_012744285.1 Alcaligenaceae bacterium | reverse complement strand
GGGGGCGGCTCTGGCCGGCATTGGCGGCGCCATGATGGGACCGGTGACGGCAGTACAGGTCGGCATGGGTGACTCATTCATGATTCCGGCCATGGTAGTGATTGTGATTGGCGGCATCGGTTCGATCCGGGGCGCCTTCATTGCCGCACTGCTGGTCGGTATCGTCGACACCGCAGGGCGCGCGTTCATGCCGGCCCTGATTGCCCAGGTGGCATCACCCGTGATCGCCGCCGATGTCGGGCCCGCGCTGGCCAGCGTATTGATGTACGTCTTGATGATCGTCGTGCTGGCGTGCAAGCCCACCGGTCTTTTCCCTGCACGAGGATAACAATATGCCCGGCAACACCACTAAAACATTCGCCTGGGTTCCCTTGCTTGGCATCATTTTGCTGGCAGGCTTCCCTTATTTTTCAGAGTTTTTCGGTCTTGACTACTACACCGGCTTTGTGATGCGCCTGATGATCCTGATGATCATCGTCACCAGCCTGAACTTCCTGCTGGGCTATGGCGGCATGATCGCCCTGGGGCATGCCGGCTTCATCGGCATCGGGTCATACGCCATGGTGGCACTGGTCGAAGCCGGCATCACCTCGGTGTGGCTGCTGTGGCTGGGCGCAACGGCCATTACCGCCATTGGCGCCGCCCTGATCGGTCTGGTGGTCTTGCGCACCCGCGGTATTTATTTCCTGATGAGTACCCTGGCCTTTGCCGAAATGGTCTACTACGTTGCAGTTTCATTGCGGCGCTACGGGGGTGATGACGGCTACATTCTGTCGACCCCGCTAAGCTTTGGCTTTGGCTTTGACCCGACGGACACCAATACCCTGTACGCCGTGGTTCTGGTCGCCTTCATTCTGGCGTTTGCCTTCTTCAACCGTATGGTTGATTCACGATTCGGCAAGGCCATTACCGGCATCCGCGACAACCCGGTTCGCATGCAGGCCCTGGGGTACCCGACATTCAAGCTGCAGTTGCAGGCCTTCATCATTGGCTCGGCCGTTGCCGGGCTGGGCGGCGCCATGATGATGACGCAAAACGGCTTCATCAGCCCCACCACCATCCACTGGACACACTCCGCCGAACTCATGGTCATCGTGGCCCTGGGCGGCATGGGCTACAAATGGGGCGCTATTCTGGGCGCGGGCCTGTGGGGCGTGCTGAAAGAGTTTCTGCCCCAGCTTACCGAATACTGGCATTGGCCCATGGGTTTGCTGGTCATCCTCATTATCTTGTTTGCCCCCAACGGCCTGTGGGCCCTGGTCAGCCGCGAATCGGCAACGCAATCTGGCGGGCTGTTCAAATTCATCCGGAGGCAGGCATGAGTCTTTTTTCAGCAAAAGGCCTGATCAAGAACTTTCACAGTTTACGGGCGACCGATAACGTATCGATTGACGTCAACCCCAACGAAGTACATGCCCTGATCGGCCCGAATGGCGCGGGCAAAAGCACCTTGGTCAACCTGATCTCGGGCCTGTTGCCGGTTGATGCCGGAACCATCACGCTGGATGGTCGCAACATTACCGGCCTGAAGGCCCACGAACGCGTTCATGCTGGCTTGTCACGCTGCTTCCAGGTCACCAACCTGTTCAAGGACATCAGCGTCATGGATAACCTGCGTCTGGCGGTGCAGGCCCACGACGGTAATAATTTCAAGGTATTTGGCATTCGGAACAACGAAAGGCTTCTGAATGACAAGGCGCGCGAACTGGGCGCCAAGGTAGGGCTTGAGAGCGACGAGGTGCTGAACAGCATCGCCGGCAGCCTGCCCCACGGCGCACAGCGCCAGCTGGATATTGCGCTGGCTTTGGCCGCCAACCCGAAAGTCCTGTTGCTTGACGAGCCCATGGCCGGCATGGGGCAAGACGAATCCGCGCGCGTCGTGGAAATGATCAAGGGACTGCGCCAGCATATGGCCATTTTGCTGATCGAGCACGATATGGAAGCCGTGTTCCAGCTGGCCGACCGCATTTCGGTGCTGGTCTACGGCAAAGTCATCACCACGGGGACCGTGGACCAGATCCGCAACGACCCGAAAGTTCAGGAAGTGTATTTAGGCTCGGAGACATCGCATGGCTGAAAAACAAATGCTGACCTGTGAAAACCTGCATGCGGGATACGGTGCCAGCAAAGTGCTGTTCGGCATGGATTTCACGATCAACGAGGGCGAGGTCATTGGTTTGCTGGGCCGCAACGGCATGGGCAAAAGCACGACATTGAAGAACCTTGTGGGCCTGGTCAAACCCACCCAGGGAAAAATTGTCTGGGAGGGCAAGGAACTGAACGCACTGAGCCCCGATGCCATTGCGCGTCTGGGCATTGCCATCGTACCGGAAGGGCGTCAGTGCTATCCCAATCTGACTGTTCGCGAACACCTGGTCGCGTTCGCAGGCAACCGCAACGGCAATGCCCGGCAATGGACCCTCGACCGCATCTACGACCTGTTCCCCCGCCTGGCCGAACGCAGCCAGAACATGGGAGGGCAGCTATCGGGCGGCGAACAGCAAATGCTGGCCATCGGCCGTGCGCTGTCGACCAACCCACGACTGCTGATTCTTGACGAAGCCACCGAAGGCCTGGCCCCGCTGATTCGTGAAGAAATCTGGAAATGCCTGACCTTGCTGAAAAATGAGGGTCAGACCACGCTTGTTGTCGACAAATACGTCGACAAGCTGGTTGGCCTGGCCGACCGGCACATTATTCTTGAGCGCGGCAAGATCGTCTGGACAGGCAGCTCGGCCGAACTGGATGCCGACCGCAGCCTGTGGGTGCGTTACATGGGGGTTTGAAGCGCGCCCGTACAGGCCGGACGACCAGAACCGGCCTGAGACACGCCCTGCTGGTTTGACAGGGCAAGACCCCGCAAGACCTCAGCCTTGCGCAAAACGTGCGGAGACAGCGGCAACGTCAGACACTTCGGCAATAAACGCCAGGCTGCGCAACGCCGCATCGTGGAATTCGGCGGAACCGGCCGCACAGGCGTCAGCTGCAATCGTCACGTCGTACCCTTTATCGGTGGCTTCGCGCACCGTGTGCTCAACCACGGAATGCGTGGCCACACCACCCACCACCAGATGACGCACATCCAGCATGCGCAACAGGTTTTCCAGACAGGTGCCGGCAAAGGCGCTGATCCGCTGGTGAGTCACGACAAACTCATTTTCGTTCGCCAAGGGTTGAAACGGCACCATGAACTCGGAGCCCCATTCGCCCTCCTTGACCGCACCCAGTTCGACCGTTTTGCGGAAAATCGGCGTATTGCGCGGACAATCGGCATAATCGGGACGGAACGCGATACGCACATGAATCAAAGGGACCTGATGTTCGCGCGCCATCGCCAGCAGACGCGCGGCACCATCAAGCACACGCTCGCGCACGCTTTCGTCATTCACCCCCACCCGGATTTTTCCGTCGGGATGCAAGACCTCATTCTGATAATGCAGCGCCAAAACGGCAACTCGTTCCTTCATGGTTTTCCCCAGTATCTGTAATGGTCAAATGGATAGAAAACCAGTCTAGCCCCTTGATTCATGCGGGACTATCCGAAAAACGACACGCCGGAAGCCGGAAATGGCACTGCTAAAAACGGATAGGCCAGACAGGCCACCTGCCGATAATGGATATTGCCTCCCGCAGGCTTTGCCTAGACTTGACTACGTTCCACCATTTCTCAACGCGCAAGGAAAATCATGAAAAAATCCGCTATCGCCCGTGCCCTGGTATTTTCCGCCGCCCTGCTTGCCGCCAACGGCGCACAGGCTGCCGACGAAATCAAAATCGGTTTTCTGACAACGCTGTCCGGCCCAGGCGCCGGCACCGGCCAGGACATCCGTGACGCTTTCACCCTGGCCATCAAAATGAACGACGGCAAGCTGGGCGGGTTACCCGTCAACATCAGCATCACCGACGACCAGAACAACCCCGTAGCCGCACGCCAGACGGTTGAGCGCTACATCAAGCGCGACAAGGTCGACATCATTACCGGCCCGGTATTCTCAAGCGTGGTTTTGCCCATCGTGCCCGGCATTCTGCAATCGGACACCATCTTCATCAGCACCAACACCGGCCCGGCGGATTACGCGGGTGAGAAATGCGACCCCAACTTTTTTGTCGTGTCGTGGCAGAACGAGGACGTTCCCCAGGCCATGGGCGCATTCGCCAACGAAAAAGGCTACAAGCGCGTTGCCATGATTGCGCCGAACTACCCCGGCGGCCGTGAGTCACTGCAAGGTTTCAAGCGTCTGTACACCGGCGAAATCGTTGACGAGGTCTATACAAAAATGGGCCAGCTCGACTATTCGGCTGAAATCGCCAACCTGAAGACTGCCAAACCTGACGCCGTGTTTTACTTCCTTCCCGGTGGCATGGGCATCAACTTCGTCAAGCAGTACAACGCCTCGGGCCTGCAAAAAGACGCACCGTTGCTGACCCCCGGCTTTACCGCTGACACCGAAAACATTGCCGCCCTGGGCAAAAACATGGTGGGCACGTTCAACTCGTCACAGTGGGCCGACGACCTGCCTAACGAAGCCAACAAGAAGTTTGTCGAAGCCTACAAGAAAGAGTACGGTCGCCTGCCCAGCATGTACTCCTCACAAGGTTACGATGCCGCCATGCTGATCGATGGTGCAGTGCGTCAGGTCAATGGCAAGATTGAAGACAAGGAAGCCTTCCGCAAAGCCATGAAGGACGCCCAATTTGCCTCGGTACGCGGCGACTTCAAGTTCAACAACAACAACTACCCCATCCACGACATCCACATGCGCCAGGTCATCGAAGATGAACAAGGCAATGTCCGCAACAAACTGATTGGCACCGTCCTGAAAAACCACAGCGACCTGTTTGCCAAGCAGTGCCCAATGAAGTAACCCGCAAGGAAGCTGTATGAGCATGCCCGAATCTACTGAAGTTTTAACGTTGTGCGTGTCAGATGCCGGCATGCTCACCGCCGATGTCCGGCAGTTGCGTTTGCGTCCGGATATCGCCGGCCAAACCTTGCCGGCCTTCACGGCGGGTGCTCACATCAGCCTTGCTGTCCGGCTTGCGGACGGCAAAATTGACTGGCGTGAGTACTCTCTGGTTGCCCTGGACGAGACCTCGGCCACACACCCCGCCGAATATCGCATTGCCGTGCGCAAAGAGTCGCCCGGGCGCGGCGGCTCGCAATTTGTTCATGAACAAATCCGTCCAAGTGATGTGCTGCAGGTACGCGCCCCGCGCAACCAGTTCCCGATGGAAGCCAGCCATGACCGGGCCGTGCTGATTGCCGGCGGCATCGGCGTCACGCCCATTGCCAGCATGGCGGCCCATTGCAAACATATCGGCCGTCCGGTGTCGGTGTACTACGCGGGCCGTAGCCGCAGTTCCATGGCCTATATCGATGAACTTGAAGCTTTGCTGGGCGACGACCTTCACCTGCATGCTGATGACGAAGCAGGCAAACCGCTTGACCTGAATGCCATATTCGCCAGCCTGGGCGCCAATGATCACATCTATTTTTGCGGCCCCGTGCCGATGATTGACGCCATCCTGGCCCTGGCCGAAAAGCAGGGTTGGCCTCGCAATCAGGTCCACTTTGAACTCTTCAACGCGCCTGTTGCCGAAGAGGGCGACCAGGCCTTTGAGGTCGAACTCGCGCAAAGCGGAAAAACTTTGGTTGTGCCAGCCGACAAAAGCATTCTGGATGTCCTCATCGAAGATGGCTTTGACCCGTTGTACGACTGCAAGCGTGGTGAATGCGGCGTCTGTGCCTGCGATGTACTGTCAGGTGAAATTGACCACCGCGACTACATTCTGACCGCTCGCGAAAAAGAAGCCGGCAACATCATGCATACCTGCGTATCACGCGCCAAAGGCAAAAAACTGGTTCTCGACATGTGACGACCCTGGCCCCCGGCCAGCCATGGCCTGAAGGGATGACAGAAACGGCTTGCCGGACGCGTTCCGGACAAGCCGTTCTTTATTACCCGCAGCGTTTCACCCAGACCCCGAATGGTGCCTTGCCCCCTCGGGAAGTCCACCACGAACCCTCGCAAACGAGACAAAAACGCACAATAACCACTTTAATATCATAGACATAGAACACAAAAACCACGGGAAGTCCCTGATTCCCTGACAAACACTTTACGTTTAAAGTGTCTTCAATGTAAACGTGGCGTCGCCTCGCCCCGACGTTTCAATCCAATCGGGCAATACCGTGCAACACCTCGAAAATTTAAATCTCTCCAAGCTGCACGACCATCTGGTCTTTCATTCCGATTCCCCATCGGAAGTGCGCAGCACACTGGGCGGTATCCTTACCGAACACGACCTTGCCCTGGGCGAAGGCAAGGTCAACACCACCCTGTTTCAGCGTCGCCTGAACGACATCAGCGTCATGAAACTGACCTACGGGGCCGAGGTCAAGGTCAAGGCCAGCGCCTTCAAGGGGTTTTCCCTGGTTCAAACGCCCCTGCGGGGTACCTTCGAAGTGGATATCGCCGGCCACCGCAAAGCCTTTGGTCCGGGTGACGTCGCCGTACTGTCCCCCCGCCACGATCTGAACATCCACTGGGAAGAAGGTAGCGAACAGCTCATCCTGAAGGTGCCGCATCACCTGGCCGAGCGCCGCGCACGTGTGGCCTCTGCGTCCGAAGCGCCCTGTATGGCCGGCGGTTTTACATCGCCTGCCTTCAAACTCGAAGACAGTCTGAATCTGGTGTGGCATTCGTTAGTGCAACAAGCCATCGACTTGCCCAATGGCAGCGACGGCCTCAGCACTACCTGGCTAGAGCACTTTGAGCAAACCCTGACGCTTTTCTTGCTGACCCACCAGACATCGGCAGGCTGCGGCCCCGAAGCAAACCACCATGCCACCAGCACTGCCGGCACCAGCAACGGGTTTGCCCCCCTTGAACGCATGGAAACTTATATCCGGCAGCGGTTGTGCGCCCCAATTTCGCTGGTCGACCTGGCCAATGCGTCCGGGCTTAGCCCCCGTTCGCTCAATGCGCTTTGCCACAAGTACCATGCGTATCACCCATGGTGTTGCTGCGCAATATGCGACTGGATGCCGTACGCCACACGCTGCAAACCAGCCCCGGGGCCAACGTCACGACTATCGCGCTTGACCACGGGTTTGGTCATCTGGGCCGGTTCTCGGCCTACTATCGTGAGCGCTTTGGCGAGCTGCCGCGCGACACCACCACCCGGCAATTCCTGCCCTGTATGTAAAAAACCGCCCCGGTTGGTGCTGCCAACCGGGGCGATGTGTCGGACGTATCAAACCCCTGGGCAGGGAATTGTCGGCCTGACAAACACTTTACACGCCAGACAAACGTCTTACAGGCCAGGGAAACGATCAATTTTCGACAACGGAATATTCGCGTCAAAGATCTTGAACCGCAGGCCCGTAACACCCATGGCGGTAAGGCGTGCTGCATGCATGTCTTTATAGGCAACAAGGGTTTCCAGGCTTTCAAAACAGTAAATGCCCCCTGCCTCACCGGTTTCGGCGTTTTCTGTCCAGAGTTTCCAGACCAGGCCGGGTTCGTTGGCGATACTTTCGGCCAGACCTTTCATCATTTCGGACATTTCGTCACCAAACGGACCCGACATCGGGAAATCAACTTGCAGAATTTTCATGGTGTTCTCCGGCAATACGACACGATAAACCGCGCAAGTCAGCGCGGCAAGAAGTCAAAATACGTCTGAGGAAACGGCTCGTTTTCGAGGGTGAAATGCCACCACTCTTTAGGATACGGCTTAAAACCATGCCTGACCATCAGCGTTTGCAGCAATAGCCGATTGGCACGCTGCTGAGGCGTCAGGGCCGGGTGTTCAGGCCAGGACTCGACACCAAAAAAGTCAAACGCCGAGCCCATATCAAGGGCCTCTTGGGAGTCCAGCGCCACCAGCGTCAAGTCCACGGTACTGCCACGACTGTGCCCGGAACGCTCGGCAATATAGTCTTCCTTGAACAGGTTTGACTTGTCGACATCCGGATAAAACTCACGCCTGGTTTTAACGTCGTCCAGGTCGGCGGCCCACTTGACGAAATCATCCACGGCCCGCTGAGGGCGGTACGCATCAAACACCCGCAACCCCAGGCCAAACGGTTTCAGATCTGCCTGAACCCGCGCCAGCGCTGCCGCTGCCGGAACCGACAGCACCGGACGGGCGCCGTCATACCCGGCAACCGGCCGACCCACAAAGTTATGACTGCCGGTATACCGTAAATCAACGCTCAGGCCCGGTACGGCCGCGTCCAGGAAGACGAACCCCGGCGGCAACTCTGCCCTGACGGCAGACACACCCAGACCGGCAAGGAGTGCCATCACCTGGAAAAGACACCTTATTGATTTCATCAGTCTCATGATGACCTCGTGTAATACAACGCTGAGCGCGACCTCGCGACTGGGCGTCAATTACGACCCTCCCAGCGCCAGCGGCTCGCCCCCTTCAACACCGGCCACGGCGCGTCGCACCACGACCTGATTACGCCCCCGGTTTTTCGCTTCATAGACGGCTTCGTCAGACATGCGCATCAGGTAGTTATAGTCAGGGTGACCGCAATAT
>JAAYID010000391.1 GCA_012744285.1 Alcaligenaceae bacterium | reverse complement strand
GCCTGTCCTGATGGTGTCGGCAGGCTCGGGGGCCAGGCGGCGCATTTCGGCAGCGGCTTGTCGTCGGGCCTGGCTTTCCGGCGTTTCTTCATACAGCAACTGCGCTACCGGGGCAGGGCCCCTGACTGCGCTGACAGCTTTCACGGTAACTTCTATCGGTGGGTCATTCTTCCGGATGGCGACCCGGTCGCCGGGGCCGACTTCCCGCGCGGGTTTTGCTGGCATGTTGTTGACGTTGACGCGGCCCTTGGTGATTTCCTCTGAGGCCAGGCTGCGGGTCTTGTAGAAACGGGCGGCCCAGAGCCATTTATCCAGTCTGATTTTTTCCATGGTGTTGTGTCATGCATCGTTGGTGTTCAGTCCGGGATGATACCGTTTCAGCGCCTCATCTGCCGTATGGCAAAATGACGGCGCGCTGCGGCGTATGGAAAAAAGCAAAGAGGCTGATATGTTTTATTCGTTGCGTCACCCCGGGGCGCTGGCGGTCACGCTGGCTGCGGCCGGAATTTTGATGGTCACTATGGGGACGCGTCAATCGTTCGGCTTGTTCATCAGCCCCATGACGACCACGACGGGGATGAGCATTGCCACGATCAGTTTTGCACTGGCTATCGGGCAGTTTACCTGGGGTCTGGTTCAGCCGGTGGCCGGTGCAGTGGCCGATCGCTACGGTCCCCGGGTTGTACTGATTGCGGCGCTGCTGACCCTGGCGGCCGGGTGTGCGGTGACGCCATTCATGGGCACCGGGTTCGGGCTGATGGTGTCACTGGGTGTGCTGGCGTCAATCGGCTCGGGTGCCGGCAGTTTTTCGGTGTTGATCGGTGCGGCGGCCCAACGCTTGCCGCTCGAGTCTCGCGGTGCGGCGTCGGGTCTGATCAACGCGGGGGGGTCTTTTGGTCAGTTTGTTGCGGCACCGGTCTTTCAGAAACTTATTCAGTCCGTCGGGTGGATGGGGGCGATGTGGGCCATGGCCTTGACGGCAGTGCTGGCCTTGCCATTGGTGAGCCGGCTGGTGGGTTCACGCTCCGGAGCGCAGCCGCCAGTGGCCGGCGAAAAGAAAATGCGTACTGCCGTGGCAGAGGCTGTACGTGACCGCAACTACATTTTGCTCAATCTGGGGTTCTTTACTTGCGGGTTCCATATTGCGTTTCTGGTCACGCATTTGCCGGGCGAGGTCGGGTTGTGTGGTTTGCCCCCGTCCGTGGCCAGCTGGTCGCTGGCCATCATCGGGTTGGCCAATATTTTTGGCAGTATTTACGCGGGTTCCTGTGTGGCGCGTTATCGCAGCAAATATGTGCTGGCCGTCATGTACGGCTCGCGTGCCGTACTGATCGCCTGGTATCTGATGATGCCGCGCGACCCCTGGGTTTTTTACGTATTTGCGGCCGGTATAGGGTTTACCTGGCTGGCCACAGTACCGCCCACAGCGGCTTTGGTCGGCAAGCTGTTTGGTATCCGTTACCTGGCCACATTGTTCGGCCTGACACTGCTGTCACACCAGACAGGTGGTTTTCTCGGCGCCTGGCTGGGCGGCGTGGCGATTACCGAATTCGGTGACTTCACCTGGATGTGGTACGCCGACATGGTGCTGGCGTTGCTGGCCGCGATAGTCAATTTGCCCATCAAGGAAGCACAGGTAAGGCAGCCGGCCTGACCGTTGTTTTCGATGGGTTTGCGTCTGTGTGCTGCATGCCCGATTGAGCTGTTCAACGGTTGCAAGGCCGTGCGTCTTGTCTGGACAGGCGTTGTTTCTTTTTGACGAAAAGTTCCTTGGTTAGCCACAAAAACATATTTTTTCGTTTATTATACCGATAATCATTCTCATTTAGCTTTGTATTCAGGAGATATCGGTGTCGCCAAAGAAATATGTTCCCGGTCGTCTGGCCTATGCCGCGTTGCTGGTGGCCTCTGCCCAGGTCGCTTTTGCCCAGCAGGCCGATGGGGTCAAGCAGTTGGATACTGTCGTGGTGACGGCAGGCGGGTTCGAGCAAATGATCAAAGATGCTCCGGCGTCAATTTCCGTGATCACCCGTGAAGAGCTGGAAAAAAAACCGTTCAATAATCTGGCGGATGCCGTTGCTGACGTTGAGGGGGTGTCGGTTGAGCGCGGTGGCAAGACCGGAGGCATGAATATCAGTATCCGTGGAATGGGGGCTGATTACACGCTCATCCTGATTGATGGCAAGCGTGTCAATCGCAACAGCTCCGGGTCCCGCCCGAACGGTTTTGGCGATGTGGATACCAGTTTTATTCCACCACTGTCAGCGATTGAACGCATTGAGGTCGTGCGCGGCCCGATGTCCACCCTGTACGGTTCTGATGCCATGGGTGGTGTGATCAATATCATTACCCGCAAGGTAGCCAAAGAATGGGGCGGCAGCATTTCGGCCGATGGCACCCTGCAAATGAATGACACGTTTGGCAATAATTATGGCTCGTCGTTTTACCTCAGCGGTCCGATCAAGGAAGATATTCTGGGCGTATCGATCTACGGTCGCTACAGCCGTCTGATGGAAGCTGATGAGTCCTATCCGGCGAGTGCGGCCGAGGCCGCCAGCGGCAATTACACCGGCAATGTTTCCGGTGATGGTTATGCTGGTTCAAAAATTCATAATCTTGGGGTCAAGTTCGCACTGACACCGAATGAAAATCACGATATCATTTTTGATGTCGAACAGGCTCGCCAGCGATATGACAACAGTGCCCAGCAACTGGGGACACTGAACAGCCAGGTTCCGGCCCGAGAAGCCGGTGGTGGCTACGACCCAGAGCAGCGTTACGATAAAACCCGTTATGGGCTGACACATCTGGGGCGCTACGGCAGTCTCAGTTCGGACTCCAGTATTGTTTACGAAACCACGGAAACCATCGGGCGAACCAACCCGATGAGCAGTCCGCGTACGGCGATAGATGGCACGCCGCGTGATTTGACCTATGACAATCTGGTGCTTGACTCAAAGTGGAACTGGTCCTTGCTGGATGACACGCACAACCTGACCTTTGGCGGGCAGTGGCGTGAGCAAAAATTCACCGATGGCCTGGTGACTGCACCGCTTGACTTGAAGCAATGGCAATGGGCCCTGTTCCTTGAAGATGAATGGCGCATTGTCGACAATTTTGCGCTGACATTTGGTGCACGTTATGACCGTAACGAGCAGTTCGGCGGCAACTTCAGCCCACGTGCCTATGCCGTCTGGAACCTGACCCCCAACTGGACGGTCAAGGGGGGTGTTGCGCGTGGCTACAAGACGCCTGACCTCAACCTGATGACCGATGGCATTATCGGTTTGCGTGGTCAGGGCACTATCCCGGTTGTGGGTAGCTCGAAACTGGTTCCCGAAAAAAGCACCTCGTCCGAACTTGGCGTTTACTTTGACGACCTTCAGGGGCGCAAGGCGAACGTGACGCTTTTCCACACTGCATTCAAGGACAAGCTGAATACATATAACGTACCCAATTGCCGTGCCAATAATGTCCCTGGTTGTCTGGATTTGGGTAATTGGCGGCGCCGGGGCGTTCCCGTTGAAACGTTTGTCGCTCAGGAAAATGTCGATGAAGCGACGATTCGCGGTATTGAACTCGGTGGGGCACTGCCCGTTATTGACGGTCTGGTGTTCAGTGGCAACTATACCTTCACCGACGCCAAGCGCGAAAGCGGGGCCAATGAGGGTCAACCCTTGAACAGCGATGCACGTCATCGCCTGAACATGCGTCTTGATTGGAAAATTAATACTCAGGCCTCTGCGTGGTTGCGTGCAGAGTACCGCGCCAGGCAGTATGCCCAGATCAATGCCCAAGGCAAGCAAGAGTTCTACAACCCGTACTGGTTGTTTGGTGTCGGCGGTTCGTATCAGGTCAACAAGAGCATTGCCCTGAATGCGTCAATCGAAAACCTGTTCAACAAGAAGTTTGTAAATTACGGCAGCTACTCGACAACCGGAGCCCCTGGTTGGGGTAACGCCTACTACAAGATTCAGGAAGGTCGTCGTTTGTGGCTGTCGGCAACCATGACGTTCTGATTTCTGTCGTTTTCAGGTCAGGCTGCCGTCATCCTGGCAGTGCTTTCGTCTGACAATGCAACGCCAATGCCCCGCAACGACAACAGCTGTGGGGCATTAGCGTTAGTGCGCATACGCAAACGTCATGGCATCTGCTACGCTGTTTTCCCGGTAACAACACTTGGCAATAAATCAAGAATGCTTGCAAAAGCACGTGGGCTGGCGGTATGGGTTGTCATGGCACTACTGTTTGCAGTGGTGTCCAGTGCTCACGCCCGCCCGTTGGTTATCCAGCTCAAGTGGCTGCACCAGTTTCAGTCGGCGGGGTTGTATGCGGCCCTTGAAAAGGGGTATTTCGCTGACGAGGGGCTTGATGTTGTCCTGCGTGAGCGCGATCCATCCAGGAATATGGTTACCGAGGTGCTCGACGGGGCAGCCGATTACGGGGTGGCCGATTCAATCTTGTTGATGCACTACGCTTCCGGAGCGCCGGTCGTTCTGGTCGCTGCTTTTTTGCAGCACTCGGCGGGGGCGATCATGACTATGGGCAATTCAGGGTTGGTTGCTCCTGCCGACCTGGTGGGGCGCCGGGTCGCGTTTTACGATAACGACTCTGATGGCATCGACGTGCTGGCCATGCTGGCCTCGCAAAAAGTGCTTGATCAAGGGCTGGTCAGGGTGCCTTGGGCCGAACGCATGGAGCGCCTGGCTTCCGGTCAGATTGATGGCGTGGCCATTTACCTGACCAATGAACCGTTTATCATGGCCGAGCGCGGGCACAAGGTCAACCTGATTACGCCGCGCCATTTTGGCATTGATTTGTATGGCGATATGCTGTTTACCTCGCAAGCCGAGGCATTGGCGAACCCGCAGCGTGTCGAGGCCATGCGACGGGCCGTGGTGAGGGGTTGGCATTACGCGCTTGACCACAAAGAAGAAATCGTCGACCTGATTCTGCAGAAGTACAACACCCAGAACAAGTCGCGCGATGCCTTGTTGAACGAAGCGCGCGCTTGAGGTCCTGATCGATCGCTACACGACCCCGTTGGGGGAGATCAACCCGCAGCGTGTGAATTTTCTGTATGCTAGGCTGCGTGACCTGAAACTGGTGCACGGGGCCGGAAGCCAGCCGTTGGCTCTGGTTTTCCAATCTCAGCCGCGTACCGCCACACTGGATCTGACCGCTCAAGAACGGCGGTTCCTGGCTGATATCAAAACCGTTCGCTATGCCATTGACGAGGCGGGCTGGCCACCGTTCGAATTTCTGGGGGCTGATGGGCGTGCCCAGGGGATTGCCTCTGATTATCTCGATCTGATTGCTCAGCGGCTGGGTATTACGTTCGAGCGGGTTAGCATCGCTGACTGGCAGGCCGCCCTTGACGCGGTGCAGGCCCGCGCCGTTGATCTGTTGCCGTCAGCGGCAGAAACCCCCGATCGCAAACGATACATGGGGTTTACCAACCATTACGTCACCTCGCCGATGGTTATTGTGTCGCGCGGCGACGTTGATTTCATTCCCAGTATCGCCCAGTTGGTGGGTTTGCGTGTCGGGGTGGTCAAGGGCTATGCCTCTGACGAGCTCTTGACGCGGTTTCACCCTGATCTCGCCCTGGTCCGGTATGGCAGTACGCTGGAGGGTCTTCGCCACCTGGCGGCGGGTGAGGTCGACGTATTTGTCGATAATCTGGCCGCCTCCATTCACATCATTAAAACCCATGGCTTGGCCAATCTTAAAATTTCCGGTCAAACACCCTATGATTTTGACCTGACCATGGGGGTGCGTAATGATTGGCCCCTGTTGATCAGTGCCGTCAACAAGGTGCTGGCCAGTATGACGGTACAAGAGCACAACGCCATTTATGACAAGTGGGTTGACCTGCAGGTTGCCTCGCCATTTCCGTGGACGCGTGTCTTGCCCTGGCTGACGGCACTGGTGCTGACGGTAGGGGTATTGCTGGCGTATTCAGTGCGCATGAAGGTCATGAACCGTCGGATCCAGGACACTAACGATAACCTGCGTCAAGTCCAGCAAGCCCTGCGTGACAAGAATGCCCAGTTACTTGAAGCGTCAATACGCGACAAACTTACCGGTACGTTCAATCGACATCATCTGGATGCTATTCTGGGGAAAGAGTTCGAGCGCTACCAGCGCTATCACAGCCCGTTTTCCATCGTGATGTTTGACCTCGATCACTTCAAGCGGGCCAATGATCAGTTTGGTCATCAGGCTGGCGACGAGGTCTTGCGCCAGTTTTGCGCCATCGTGCTTCAAACCATCCGCCACAGTGACACTTTTGGGCGCTGGGGGGGTGAAGAGTTTTTGTTGATCTGCCCGGAAACCAGTGCGCAACAGGCGCTGGTGGTGGCTGACAAGGTCAGGCAGGCGGTTGAAACCGCCACTCTTTATCCGGGCCTGAGGCAAACCGTCAGTGGTGGTGTCAAGGAATCAACCGGATGCCGCTCGCTGGATGAACAGATTTTGGCGGCCGATAACAAGCTCTATGAGGCCAAGCAGGCCGGGCGAAACCGCATCATGGTTTAGCTAGCGAGGCCCGCCTACGCAGGCCCGCTTTTTTCAAGCCAATACCTTATTGGGTTATGGTTGCTGCTGCCAGGCCGGGGCGTGCAGGTGCCAGGTCAGGCCGTTCGGCTTCGTTGCCAAACACATGCAGCGTCTGTGTCGGGAAGGCCAGTTCTGCACCGTTGGCTGCAATGATATCGCTGATTTTCAGCATGACATCTTGCTTGATCTCATGAAACAGAATCCATTGCGTGGTTTTTGTGAAGGTGTAGATCATGATGTTCAGTGACGACGTGCCAAACCCGTTGAGGTTCACGATCAAGGTTTGGTCGTTGTCAATATCCGGGTGGCTGCGCAGCATGGCCTTGATATCGTCAACGACCTTTGCGGCAACCGAAATGTCGTTGTACCGTAGACCCACGGTTTCCGAAATTCGGCGGTTCGTCATCCGCGAAGGGTTTTCAACCGAAATTGACGTGAAAACAGCGTTTGGTACATAAAGGGGGCGCTTGTCGAAAGTACGGATGCGGGTCAGACGCCAGCCGATCTCTTCAACGGTGCCTTCAATGTTGCGGTCATTTGAACGAATCCAGTCGCCCACGGCAAACGGGCGATCCATATAGATCATCAGGCCCCCAAAGAAGTTGGCCAGCAGGTCTTTGGCGGCGAAACTGACGGCCAGACCGCCAATGCCCCCGAAAGCCAGAAGCCCTGAAATGGAAAAGCCAAGGCTTTGCATGCCTACCAGAACGGCGGTAATCAGAACGGAGACGCGCAGCAGTTTACCGATGGCGTCTACCGTCGTGACGTCTACGGGCTCATTGCCGGCCCTGCGTTTGGCGATGAGACCGTTTTGTACGTTGCCAATGAAACGAATGACAAACCAGGTCAGACACCCGATCACGCCAATAATGCGGACGGGTTCAATGATGTCCAAGAGGGTGACATCGGTTTCAACCTGAAGTATTTCTACCGCGGACGACAGACCGATAATCCACGCCAGTATTGTTGCTGGTTTACGAATCGCGCTGATCAGCGCATTGTCCCAGTAGCTGGTGGTTTGATGGGTTTTTTCTTCGAGTTTCGCCAGTGAGCGGCGCAAGAAAAAGTTGAAAACAACAACGGCCAGAACGACCAGAAAGACTTGGATGGTCAGCCCGATGATCGGGTCGCCGCCGGTATAGCTGTTGATGCTGTCGGCAAGGTCTGAAAAGATTGGTTCTTCCATCTAGTGGTTTCCCCTAGCTGTTGAAACAACCCATTATAACGAGCCAGGGTAAGCTTGGCTAACCGGGGCCAGGCAGGCACCCGGTTGGCGTGCGTCAGCGTGCAGGGCGGGGTTTGACTTTCGAGGCCGCCTCACGGGCACGCTGGCGCGCGGTGTC
>JAAYID010000390.1 GCA_012744285.1 Alcaligenaceae bacterium | reverse complement strand
TCGGCGTGTTTCATTTCGCCGATAGATTCGTCGTACTCGTGCTTGCCCAGCTTGTCGAACCCCCAGTGGTTCAGCATGCGGGCATGCAGAAAATATTGGTTGATGGCTGTCAGCTCGTTCTTGAGCTGCTTGTTAAGAAACTGGATGACGGTGGCGTCGCCTTTCATGATGTGCTCTCCTGGTTACAACACCGGGTTAGGCTACCACGACAACGCCATATTTTCATTACCGGCAACACCCGCTTGCATCCGGGAAAATGATTGTTCCCAGGCTACAAAATTCCAGGACACAAAAACCCCAAGGGGTAAACCGCCTCGGCGCGCAAGACGTTCGAGCCTCAGGCGCGACGGGCAATGACCTCGGTGAAGCGGGCGGGCAGCGCACCATCATTGGCTGCGGGGGCGACCTGATCGTCCAGCACGTGCACGGTCTGATGAGCGGCATAGCGCCCACCGGGCAAATAGTCGGTGGCCGTTTCTGCGCAACACCCGCAGCACGAGGCCACCCCCAGTTCGGCCTGAAGCTGGCGCAGGGTATGCGCCCCGGCAGCTACTGCGGCCTTGACCTGCTTTTCAGTGATTGCGTTACAGATACAAATGAACATGAGAATAGTTATCATCTAGTTTCGTGCTTGTATGCTAAAGCAGATCCAGACGATTGACAACCCCTTGAATGCAAGGTCGTGGCGTTCTTAACGCAATGCGGCACGCGCCTTGCGCACCGACGCGGCCTCAATGCCTTCGGCCTCACGGTATTTGGCTACGGTACGACGGGCAATTTCAACCCCTTTCTTTTCCAGCGCCTCCACGATCTTGCTGTCAGATAACGGTTTTTGTGGAGATTCGGCCTGGATCATGGCGCGAATCATGGCTCGCACGGCGGTGGCTGAACTGGCGGGAGCCAGACCTTCACCCCCCAGCGCGGTGCCTAAGAAGTATTTAAGTTCAAAGACCCCCCACGGGGTCTGCATGTACTTCTGCCGGGTCGCCCGTGACACGGTGGATTCATGCAGCTCAAGATCTTGGGCGATGTCGCGAAGCACCAGCGGACGCATGGCCTGTACACCCTTGTCAAAGAAGCCTTGCTGGTGTGCCACGATGCACTGCCCCACACGCAATACCGTTTCAAACCGCTGCGCTACGCTTTTGACCAGACCATGGGCCTGCTGCAACTGGGCCTGTATGGGCGACTTGTCGGCACCGCTACGGTCTTCGCGCAACCATTGCTCATAGACAGGGTTGACGCGCACCCGGGGAACAATCGCGCCATTCAGACGGGCCTCCCAGCCCTGGCTGCTTTTGACCACAACCAGCTCGGGCACCACATAGTCAGCCACACTGCTGGACCAGGCCCGTCCCGGCTTCGGGTCGAGCGACAAAATCAGCTGATGGGCCTGGCGCACGACATCGTCCGGATACCCCGAAGCCGCACGCAAACGCTCGGGGCTGGCGTGAGCCAGAACTTCCAGATGCTGCGTGACCAGTCCGATGGCGCAATCGAAAACCTCGTGCGAGCCCCCCCCCTGGGCACCGGCCTGCCGCTGGCGCAACTGCAACGCCAGACACTCACTGGTTGAACGCGCACCCACACCGGGGGGGTCAAAGGACTGCAACAACCGCAAAGCCGCCAACAGCTCGTCTTCGTCAAACTCGTCGGCAGCACTGCCCAGGGCAGCGGGCAGAAACTCCAGCACCTCTGCCAGGGACACTGGCAAAAACCCGTTTTCGTCCAGCTCCTCGATCAGCACGGCAACCAGCACCTGGTCGCGCTCGGCAGCGCGTGTCAGATGCAACTGCTGCAACAGGTATTCGTGCAAACTGACCACCTGGCCGATATCGGAGCTGCCGTCCTCATCCGCATCATGACGCCCGCCGGGGCCGGACACGCCGGCCGTCAGGCCGGACTCCTGAACGTACTCGTCTGCCGGGAGGGCTTGCGCATCCGGGACATCGGTGTCATATTCGCCCTCGCGCTCGAGCATGGGGTTGTCCGCCAGCGCCTGAGCCACCTCTTGCTCAAGGTCCTGGGCGGACAACTGCAAAAACCGGATAGACTGCTGAAGCTGAGGCGTCAGGGTCAGATTCTGGTGTTGCCGCAGTGCCAACGATTGTCGCGATTGCATAGGTAAAATAGCCCGCATGAAAACTGATTCTGCCAACCAGCCCACCGCCCGGGACCACGCGGCGTTGCGTAACGCCTTGCTGAAATTAACCGCCACCCATAAAGCCGTGTGTACTGCCGTTACCGTGGTTGTTGCCATGGCCTGGTACTGGCTGGTCGTACGCCTGGTCGCCTTTGGCCAGGGCATTGACTACTCAGGGCTGGAAGCCCTGGGCGGCGCGGCAACCGGAATGCTCAAGCGTTACAACCCGTTTTTCTGGTGGGCACTGGCTGCGCTGTGTACGCTTATTATTGCCTATTTTCTGGTCAGCTTCGTACGCGGCAGCCGACGCCGGGTCAATGCCCGCATGGTCAGCGCCGAAGTCATCTCCGGCCTGGCGGCCCAGCTGTCCGATCCGGCCAAAACCGTGTTGCGCTGGGTATGGGATGACACCCGTTTCCCGATAACCGTTGGTGATTTGCAACAAACCGCCCGAGAGCTGCGCAGTGGCCGTGCCGCCAAAATCCAGCTGGCCCTGGCGCACCAGGCCCTGTTGACGCCTTAGCCTCAACGGCATCGTTAATGCAGCCACCCCTGTGGCCGCGATGGCAAGGCTTGCAAAATTTTGCTGCATATGGTTGACTAGAGGGTATGAATACCGTGCCCTTTACCCCTTCGTTTACCACTGGCAACCCCGTTGCCGGCTCGGTTGCGGGTTCCTTGGGTGCGCTCCCCCTCTTCACGCTATCCCTGCTACTACCGATCGGTTGCCGGGCCTAGCGTCATGTGGCAGTCCGGCAGCCGTTCGGCCACGCCATTCGTCCGTTTTCTGTTACCTGTCCATTCCAGCCCCGGTGCTGATGCCGAGCCCCTTCCCGGTTCCAGGTAACCCGCATTAAAAATCCAGTTAAACAGGTGCCTTATGCTTTCGAATCCATCCGACAAATATCGTCCGTTTGTGCCGTTCGCACGCGATTTTTCTGAACGAACCTGGCCCAGCAAAACCATCACGACGCCCCCCATCTGGATGAGTACCGACCTTCGCGACGGCAACCAGTCGCTGATCGAACCCATGAGCGTCGAGCGCAAACTGCGCTTTTTCGAACAATTGATCAAAATTGGCCTGAAAGAAATCGAGGTCGGTTTCCCCTCGGCCTCGCAGACCGATTTTGATTTTGTTCGCAAACTGGTCGACGAAAAGCGTATCCCCGACGATGTCACCATCATTGTGCTCACGCAGTCGCGCGAAGACCTTATCGAACGTACCGTTGAAGCTGCCGCCGGTGCCAAGCGCGCCATCGTTCACCTTTACAACGCTTGTGCCCCCGCGTTCCGCAAAATCGTCTTCAACATGACCAAAGACGAAGTCCGTGAACTGGCGGTCAAAGGCACCAACCTCGTCAAGCAGTACACCAGCCAGCACCCGGAAACCTCGTGGCGCTACGAATATTCGCCCGAAGTGTTCAGCACCACCGAACCCGAGTTTGCGCTTGAGGTGTGCGATGCGGTGGTCGAGGCCTGGGGCCCGACGCCCGAATCAAAAATCATCCTGAACTGCCCTGCTACCATTGAGGCCACCACGCCCAACCTGTACGCTGACCAGATCGAATGGATCAGCAAGCGCCTGAAAAATCGCGAAAGCATTGTGCTCAGCGTCCACCCGCACAACGACCGAGGTACAGCCGTTGCCGCCGCCGAGTTGTCGCTGATGGCGGGCGCCGACCGGGTTGAAGGCTGCCTGTTCGGTAACGGCGAGCGCACCGGTAACGTGTGCCTGGTCACATTGGCACTCAATTTGTACACCCAGGGCATCCACCCCGGGCTCGATTTCTCTGACATCGACGAAGTGCGCCGCTGCGTCGAGTACTGCAACCAGTTGCCGGTACACCCACGCCACCCCTACGCCGGCGACCTGGTGTTCACCGCGTTCTCGGGCTCGCACCAGGACGCCATCAAGAAAGGGTTTGCGCAGCAACAACCCGACACCCTGTGGGAAGTTCCGTATTTGCCGATTGACCCGGCCGATGTCGGCCGCAACTACGATGCCGTCATCCGCGTCAACAGCCAGTCGGGCAAGGGCGGCGTGTCGTACCTGCTTGAACAGGAACACGGTCTGGTCTTGCCGCGTCGCCTGCAAATCGAGTTCAGCCGCGCCATCCAGCGGGTCACCGACGAAACCGGCCGCGAAGTCACGGCCGACGATGTCTACGATCTGTTCCGTGCCGAATACCTCGATCTCGAACGCCCCTGGCGATTGGTTCGCCACCGCATCAGCGGTGATCCCAAAGCCGCCTCGGGCCAGCATTTTGAAATCGAAGTCGAGCTTGAGCACAATGACAAGATCTGTCATTTGAAAGGCCAGGGCGATGGTGCCATTTCTGCCTTCATCAATGCCTTGGGCATGGATGTCAGCGTGCTTGACTACCACGAGCACGCCATTGGTACCGGTACCGACACCCGCGCGGCGTCCTACGTTGAAGTGCGTGTCGGCGATTCCGGCCCAGGCTTCGGTGTCGGTGTCCACGTCGATATTGTTACGTCGTCATTCCTGGCCATCCTCAGCGCGGTCAACCGTCACGCGGCCAGCGTCAAGCACGCGGCCAAAGTCGCCGCCTGATCACCATCGGGCAACGTCCCTGTCCATCGCCGCTGATCCGGCACCGGGCAGGGACACACAAGGTTCAGGGCAACGCCCGCACAACGGGCCAACCTGCAAAAAAGCCGTCTGATGCAAAACATCAGACGGCTTTTTCATGGGGCAACGAAAACTACGGCTCAAGGCACCGCGACATGCCTGTGATGCCCGGTATTACCAGATCGGGGCGGGTTCCCAGATGATGTCGGCATTGTGCTCGCGGCAGGTTTTCAGCATGGCGAGCAACGGGAATGCGCGCTGACGGAACGTAACCGGTCGTGAAACCGGATGGTCTTTGATGTCGTTCTCTTCATCTTCCTGATGGTCAAGATCGTGGAAGGGGGATGCCGTATCAGCAGCCATGGCACGTTCGATGCCGGCGATCAGACCCTCGATCTGGTCGGCGGTGATCACCCCGCGTTCGGGCAGGGCAGGATAATGACGACCGGCGGCATCAAGAACGTCGCGCGCGTGCTGGGCAAACATCAAGATTTCGGCAGCCGGTTTGGCGCGAAAGACTACTAACATCGTATTTCTCCTAGTGGCTATATTCGTACACTACTCCAGGCTCACCCGCTTGCCAAGCCTCAGAATGGCTATATCTGACCCGGGAGAACCTGCCAATGCAACTGCCATACATCGCTTCGCCAGCCCTGTCGGTCCGGTTTGTCGCCATGCAAGGGCCGGCACGGTTCTGGGTGCGCAAGGGTAGCAGGGGCGTGAAGCTTTGTTCGCGTCTGTTCGCAGGGTTGATACTGCTGTGGGCAAACGGCCCATACGGCATGGCGAACACAACCTGCATGGCCCCGAATGCTGCAGCGCCATGTCGAACGCCCGCTAGTCTAAACCAAAACAGCCCCGAACCGCAGATCAACCTGGGCGCGGGCAACCCCGTGCACCTGGCCACCGGCAACAAGTACCAGTACGAAACCGACTTGCTTCCCTCGGCCGGATGGCCCCTGCTGGCCATTACCCGCCATTACAGCGCCCAAAACCGGCGCGTGTCGTTCATGGGCCAAGGCTGGCACAGTGATTTTGACATGCGTCTTCGATCGCGCGGGCCGGAAACGGTCATTGAACAGGCCGATGGCCACACCGTGGCATTTCGCCGGATCGGGCCGGGGCTGCACGCGTCGTCGCAACACGGACAATTGCACACGCGCGCCGATGGCTGGCGCTGGCAGCGCGGCCACGGCCAGCAACTGGATTTCAACGCCCAGGGCTGGCTGGTCCGGGTCAGGGGACCGGCAGGGCACGCTCTGGCCATCGACCGGCACACGGCACCCGGGCCGCTGCAAGGGGCCATCAAAACGGTCAGCGCGCATCGTGCAGGGCATCAACCCTCCCGCCTCGCACCGCATCACAGAACGCCAGACGCTGACCTGCCCCTGCCTGATTCTCTCCGCCCGGCGCCAGACCGGCCATCGGTCCTGACCTTCACCTATACACTTCAGTCCGGCCATGCCTACCTGGCTCACATCGACAGCCCGGCAGGGCGGTTCTCGTATGACTATGAAACCGCCGTGGGCGACCGCCTGCGGCTGGCCGGCATGCGCCGCCCGGACGGTTCACAACGTCGCTACCGCTACGACCCGGCCCACCAGGGTGGCAATCCGTTCGCACTGACAC
>JAAYID010000389.1 GCA_012744285.1 Alcaligenaceae bacterium | reverse complement strand
GTCATGATTCGATCGTAGGCATTGCCAAAACGACGCGGATAGAGATTGGCCTTGACCAAGACATGAAACTGCCGTTTCTCGGTGTCGAACTCAAGATCGATGTCATAGACCTTTCCGAGCTCCATGCCGCGAAACTCGACGGGCGCACCAACCTTGAGGCCTCGGACAGACTGATTGAACACCATATCGACCCGGAAGGCAGGCCCATCGGGCTCGGCCATGGCTTCAACTTCAGTCTGGAACAACTCGAATGTCGTGTCGGCCGGTGCAGGCACTTCGTTAGCCGGATTGGCATTGGCAAAGGCCAACCCGCCGGCGATCATGGACGCCAACGACGCCGTCTGGACTGACACACCGGTTGTCGAAAGCGACACATTGACGCCGCTGACGTTCCAGAACCGTGTATCAGACGTGACAAAACGGTCATTGGGTGAGTCGACAAAAATCTGCACATCAACCGAACGCCCCTGTTCGTTCAAGGCGTAGTCGATAATTCGACCCACCGGAATCTGGCGGTAGTAAACCGGAGCACCGATTTCAAGGGAGGCCAGATCGTCGGCGCGCAAGGTATACCGAGTCCCCGGACGGTCACTGGTAACGGCGGGCGGCTTTTCAAGCCCGATAAATGAATACGTGACAGAAGGATCATCCACAGTGCCCTCGGGGGCCACATCGGCAGCAATATACGCCCCCGAAAGCAATGTTCCCAGACCTGAGACACTACCGATGGTCAGGCGCGGCTTGACCACCCAATAGAGCGCACCCTCGCGTGCCAGATATCGCGAGGCTTCGCGGTCGAGCTCTGCCTTGACCAGCACATTAGAGCGATCGGACGCAACCCGGATATCCGTTACCAGACCCACCACCACATCCTTGTAGCGCACCTTGGTCTGTCCGATTTCAAGGCCCTCGGCAGACTCGAAGGTGAGCGTGATGGTCGGCCCCGTGCTCATCCAGTTACGGACGATAAATGACAAACCGACAATTGCGGCAACCAGCGGCACCAGCCAGATCCATGAAATACGGGCGCCCTTGCGTTCGGTAACGAAAGGGTCTGCAGCAACAGGATTCGTGTCAACAGAAGCCGACGCCGGTGGTTTTACTTCTGACATGCAATTCCTTCAATGATGTACAGCCGGATGATTGACGGACCTGGATTCGTGACACTGATCCCAACCCAGTCGGGGGTCGTAGCTCATGGCGGCCAGCATGGTCAAAATGACCACCAGACCAAAAAATGCGGCACCGGGCTCAACGCGAATCTGGGCAAGCCCCGGGAAACTGACCAGTGCCGACAGTAACAATACAACAAACACGTCCAGCATCGACCACTGGCCGACGAACTCGACAATGGCATACAGCCGCGTGCGCTGGCGCTGCATCGCAACTCCGCGCCAATGGTAACGCCGCACCATGAGAATCGACAACGCCAAAAGTTTGCTGGAAGGCACAACCACACTGGCAATGAACACAATAAGCGCGAGGTCCCAGGACCCATAGTTCCAGAGTTCGATCACACCGCCCAGAATCGTATGGGCGGCCTCGCCGGTAGGCATACGCAAGGTCATGACCGGCCAAACGTTCGCAGGAATATAAAGAATGGTTGCCGTAATCAGCAGTGCCCAGACACGGTTGCGAATATGCGGCTTGCGAAAATGAAACCACGCACGGCAACGGCCACAACGCATGACACCTGACAACGGCATGTTCTGAACACAACCGCACGCCGTGCACGCGGCAACCGGCCTGGCCAGATCAACCCCCTCACCCGAACGCCGCACCAATCCGGCCTCTTCCGCGTAGCGCCACAGCCGATAGGCCGACATGCGGGTAAGGATGGTCAGCAAAACACTTAACGCCCCAAACGCCCACAGCCCTTCGCCAATGTGCAGCACCGCCAGATCACCCAGCTTGACCATGGCCACCAGAATGCCCAACAGCAACACCGGCACCATACTCCAGTGCGACAACACTTCGAGCATGCGCAAGCCATAACGGAAATCACCCGGCAAACGTCGTTTGCGAATGCATTGCAGCGCCCACATGGCGAACAGGATCTGACCCAACGGGAAGAAAAAGGTGAACAGGGTCGCAGGCAGGGCCACCAGCCAGGCGCCTTGCTGCCAGGTCATGACCAAGGCATCGAGCAAGGTGGCCTGAAGGGTTTGCCCCTGCATGGAAAGCCGCGCAACCGGAAAATAATTGGCCAGACAAAAAACAGCCAGCGCACCCCAAGTCAGGGCGAGCCAGGATTGCAACGACAAGCGGGACTCGCGATACAGCTCGGTACCGCAGCGCACGCAAGACGCCACTGCGCCCGGCTTCAGAGAGATTCTCTGGTGGAGCCGGGCGCAATGGGGACAAACAACCAGCGAACTGTCCATTTAGTCGATGAGTTCGGCTTCAGACACTTTGGGGGGGGCCTTGACCGATGGCGCTTCGTTATCAAACAGCAGCACCACCTTGCCCTCGTCGGAGAGATCGACCGTGACATTGCCACCCTCGGTCAGTCGGCCGAACAACAGCTCATCGGCCAAGGCACGACGGATCGTGTCTTGAATGAGACGCTGCATGGGCCGTGCACCCATGAGCGGATCAAAGCCTTCTTTGGCCAGATAATCACGCAGGGTTTGTGAAAAGACCACTTCAACACGTTTTTCATGCAACTGGTCTTCAAGCTGCATCAGGAATTTGTCGACCACACGCAGAATGATGTCGCGCGTAAGCGGTGTGAACCCGATGATGGCGTCAAGACGGTTGCGGAATTCTGGCGTGAATGTACGCTTGATGTCGACCATTTCGTCACCTGTTTTGGGTGCCGATGCAAAACCGATGGTCGTACGGTTCAAGGCTTCGGCCCCCGCATTGGTTGTCATGATGATGATGACGTTGCGGAAGTCGGCCTTGCGCCCGTTGTTATCGGTAAGCGTACCGTGGTCCATGACCTGAAGCAAAATGTTGTAGACATCGGGATGCGCCTTTTCGATTTCGTCGAGCAACAGCACACAATGAGGCTGTTTGGTGACCGCTTCGGTTAGCAAGCCGCCCTGATCAAAACCGACATAGCCCGGAGGCGCACCGATAAGACGCGAAACCGCATGACGTTCCATGTATTCGGACATATCGAAACGCAACAACTCGACACCCAGCGTAAACGCGAGCTGACGGGCCACTTCGGTTTTGCCGACACCGGTTGGCCCCGAAAACAAGAAAGAACCAATAGGTTTGTCAGGGCGCCCGAGACCGGAACGAGCCATCTTGATGGCTGCGGCCAAAGCTTCGATGGCTGCATCTTGACCGAACACGACTGTTTTGAGATCGCGTTCCAGCGTCGCCAGCTTGTTGCGGTCATCGGACGAAACGTTTTGTGGCGGGATGCGCGCAATCTTGGCCACGGTGGCTTCAATTTCAGCCTTACCGATCGTTTTCTTTTGTTTTGATTTCGGCAGCAGACGCTTGGCAGCCCCCGCCTCGTCGATGACGTCAATGGCCTTGTCAGGCAGGAAACGATCGTTGATGTGCCGTGCCGACAGTTCGGCGGCAGCCGTAATGGCGGCAGAAGTGAATTTGACCCCGTGGTGCGCTTCGAAATGCGACTTCAGACCGCGCAGAATCTCGATGGTCTGACCGACCGTGGGTTCGGCTACATCGATTTTCTGGAAGCGGCGTGCCAGCGCGTGGTCTTTTTCGAAAATGCCACGGAACTCATTGTAGGTTGTCGCGCCCATGCACTTGAGCTTGCCCGATGACAACGCCGGTTTAAGCAGGTTGGAGGCATCAAGTGTGCCCCCCGACGCCGAGCCGGCACCGATGAGCGTATGAATTTCGTCAATGAACAACACTGCATTGGTATTGTCTTGCAACGCTTTCAATACGGCCTTGAGACGCTGTTCGAAGTCACCGCGGTATTTTGTACCGGCCAGCAACGCCCCCATGTCGAGCGCATACACATTGGCACTGGCCAGAATCTCGGGGACATCATTTTGGGTAATGCGCCATGCCAGACCTTCGACAATGGCCGTTTTACCCACACCGGCCTCGCCAACCAGCAACGGATTGTTTTTGCGACGACGGCACAACACCTGAATTACCCGCTCGACTTCAGCCTCGCGGCCGATGAGCGGATCAATGCGGCCCAGACGTGCTTCTGCATTGAGATCAAGGGCGTAAAGCTCAAGCGGTGACTTCTGCTGATCGGACCGCGCGTCTGGCTCTGGAGTACCGGATGAAGGCTGGGCTGCCGCAGCCTTGGGTGGTTCTGCGCGCGGCGGTTCGGGTGTCTTGGTGATGCCATGCGACAAATAATTGACCACATCAAGGCGCGTGACGCCCTGCTGCAGCAAAAAGTACACTGCATGCGAGTCTTTTTCGCCATACATGGCCACCAGCACATTGGCGCCGGTTACCGTATTTTTACCGGAGCTGCTGGACGACACATGCATGATGGCGCGCTGAATGACGCGCTGAAAACCCAATGTAGGCTGGGTATCGACTTCGGCCTCGCCTGGATGTACCGGCGTATTGTCGGCAATGAATTTGCGCAATTCGGTGCGCAAAGCTTCGATGTCGGCCGAGCAGGCACGCAAGACCTCTGCCGCAGCAGCGTTATCGAGCAACGACAACAACAGATGCTCGACAGTTATAAATTCGTGTCGCGCCGTGCGAGCCTCGACAAAGGCCAAATGCAGGCTGACTTCAAGTTCTTCAGAGATCACGCTTCCTCCCGTTACCGAAGCGGACAAACAACATATTCAGGACTGATATGAGTCCATTTGTCCTAAGGTATCACCCATTATGCAGTGAGTACATTGGGTGTGACCCGATTACATCAAAAAAGTTTTCACACGATACTGCAAACTAACCCGCGTCTGGCGCTGGTTCCATGATGCACTGTAACGGATGCTGACGTGCCCGGGCCATCTGGCGGACCATTTCGACACGGGTCGCCGCAATGTCACGGGTATAAATACCACAGACGCCACGCCCCTCATGATGCACTTTCAGCATGATGCGAGACGCTTCTTCCTCGCTTTTTCCGAACACCCGCTGCAATACGCCAACCACGAACTCCATCGGGGTGTAGTCATCGTTCAATAAAACGACCTGATACATGGGCGGCGGCTTGACCTGTTCTTTTTGTCGATCGAGCACGGTATCGCGCTGAATATCGGTATTAATGGCCATGATTCATTTCAAATCTAAGTAATTTCCATAGTTGACTACAGCGAGCAACATTGAGCATTATCGTTCTGTTCCGGAAAAGGGTCGGGGGGACCAGGCACTTTCCGGAACCGGCAGGCTACCGCAACGCCGGCGGCCCTGGTTTTTACCTAACACTATAGTCGAGAGAGGCAGTACGTATGTCCGAATCTAGCACCACCTCAGCCGGGGACACCCAGAAGCTGACTGGAACCGTCAAGTGGTTCAACGACGCGAAGGGCTTTGGCTTCATCACCCCCGACAACGGGGGAGAAGACCTGTTCGCGCATTTTTCGTCGATCCAGATGAATGGCTTCAAAACCTTGAAAGAAGGTCAGAAAGTGGCGTTTGAAATCGCCCAGGGCCCCAAGGGCAAACAAGCCCTGAACATTACTGCCTCTTGACCAACAACTCGTCAAACCAGAAGAATAATAATACTCAATAAAAGTCGAACTGGCGGGGCGCAATGCCCCGCCTTTTTTATGTTTTGAACGGCCTGCACCGTCTTCGCCTTAAACTACGCACACTCGCCTCATGGTCAAACCTTTTCTTTGTGCAACGCTATGACTGTCTTTCGATCATTGTTTTACGGCATGGTGCTGATGCTTGCCGGCCACGCGGCAGGCCAGGCACAAAGCCTGCTGCCAACCACCGAACTCACCATAAACAACATCACGATTCAGGCCGAACTGGCCACGACCAGCGCCGCCCATCAGCAAGGGTTGATGCACCGCACCAGCCTGCCGCAAAACCATGGCATGCTGTTCGTGTTCCAGACACCGGTTTTCCAGTGCTTCTGGATGAAAAATACGCCATTGCCCCTGTCAATTGCCTTTATCGATGCCGGCGGCACAATTACGCGTATTGCCGACATGACGCCTCATGACGAAGCGGCCCACTGCCCACCCGGCGACATTGTCTATGCGCTTGAAATGGAACAAGGCTGGTTCCGCCACTACAACATACAGGCCGGGGCGTCCGTCAACGGGCTGCCGGCCAACTGATCGGGGCTCAATTCGGCTCTTGAAAAAAACGGGGCAAGCCCAAAAACAGGCCTGCCCCGATATGTGATGCGCCAAGAGGCGCATCTGTACTACGTTAATGACGCCAGGTCTGGACTACAGCCAGACAATCAGACGCGCTCGATAATAACCGCAATACCCTGACCAACGCCGATACACATGGTGCACAGTGCGTAGCGGCCACCGGTGCGATGCAGGTGATACATGGCCGTAGTGGCCAGACGCGCCCCACTGGCACCCAAGGGGTGACCCAGAGCAATGGCGCCACCGTACGGGTTGACGCGTGGGTCATTGTCGGCAACATTCAGCAAACGCAATGTGGCCAGACCCTGGGCCGCAAAGGCTTCATTCAGTTCGATGACATCGATCTGGTCAATCGTCAGACCAGCCATTTTCAAGACTTTTTCTGACGCAGGTGCTGGCCCGATACCCATGATGCGGGGCTCAACGCCGGCAGCAGCCATGGCCACGATACGGGCACGCGGTGTCAGGCCGTTGGCACGGGCGGCTTCTTCCGAGGCCACAATAAGCGCACATGCCCCATCGTTCACACCAGACGCATTGCCTGCCGTAACAGTACCGTCAGGGCGCACAACTGGCTTGAGCTTGGCCAGTGCTTCCAGCGTGGTGGCACGGGGATGTTCGTCGGTATCGACAATAATCGGGTCACCTTTGCGCTGGGC